>CAISOG010000201.1 GCA_903887035.1 uncultured Holosporaceae bacterium
CTGTCCAGGGCTGATGCAGATAGGCATTGGGCAAACGCGCCAATTCAGGCACCCATCGGCGCACATACAGGCCATCGGCATCAAACTGGCTGCCCTGCAACATTGGATTAAATATGCGGAAATAGGGCGCAGCATCGGCGCCACAGCCCGCCACCCATTGCCAACTGGCTGGGTTGCTGGCGGCATCAGCATCGACCAGGGTATCCCAAAACCAAGCCTCACCCCGCTGCCAAGGTTGCAGCAGGTGTTTGACCAAGAAGAAGGCGGTAATCATGCGCACCCGATTGTGTTGCCACCCCGTCGTCCACAATTCGCGCATCCCCGCATCCACAATCGGATAGCAGGTCTGTCCCCGCTGCCAGGCCTGCAACAGCGTGGAATCCTCTTGCCACGGAAAATGGGCAAAGGCAGGGCGCAGCGGGCGAGTGGCCAAATCGGGATTGGTGACCAGCAGTTGATAGGCAAATTCCCTCCAGCCAACCTCGCTTAAGAACTTATCAATAGGCTTTTGCCAGGCGATGTCGGTATCGGTGTGGCCTGCATGACCTGCGTGCAGCAAGTCTTGCAGGCGGTGATACAGCTGCCGCGGGCTGATTTCCCCCCAGTGCAGGTGGGGCGACAGGCGGCTGGTGGTGATGCCTCCAGGCACATCACGGCGGCGGTCATAGTCGGCCAATGCCCCCCCCATAAAGCTGGTCAGCCGCTGCTGCGCCCCAACCTCCCCCGGTTGCCACTGGTCATCAAAGCCTGCCGCCCAGTTCGGGCGGGTGGGCAACAGGCGCCAATCGGCAAGCTGCACCGATGCAACCCCTGCTGGCGGCGGCGCCCAGTTCAGGCTTGGCGGGATGGGCAGCGCGGCGGGAATATTCCCCATCGCCAACAGGGCGCGCCAAAATGGCGTAAATACTTGAAAAAAGCCGCCGTTACCGGTGCGCACCGTGCCGGGCGGGTACAGCAGGTTGCCATCAAAGCCTTTGGCCTTACCCCCCGCCGCCTGCATCAGCTGCGCCAGCTCGTGCGCATCGGCCTGCCCCGCCGCATCGTAACCATGATTGAACGTTATCTGTTTGGCACCAACAGCAGCCGCCAACGCCGCCAATTGCTGCGCGGGTGACGCATCACCGTCCAGCAGCAACAGCCGCCCCCCCATCGCCGCAATCTGTGCGGATAATGCCGCCAGGCTGTGATGCAGCCACCAACGGCTGGCGCCCCCCAGGGGACGAACTGTTGGGCGGGCGGACAAGAGTGACTTAGCGGCGTTTCCATCATCCTCCCACACAAAAACTGCCAGCACGGGGTTGCCGCTGGCAGCGGCGGCGGTCAGGGCGGGGTTATCGGCCAGCCGCAAATCCTGACGGAACCAGTGAATGGTGGGGGTATTGGTCACGGTGGGAATTAGGCCTTACGGGGGGTTACGGGTTGGCCGTCTTTAGGGGCGCTTCTGCTCCTGAAAGCGTCCTTTGCTCCAAACATACATCGAAAATTCCGGATCCTTAATATCCCCTTTGCCATCAAAATTGATGGCACCCTTAATGGTCTGAAAGCCTTGCTGATGCATGGCGGCCGCCACCTTAGTCGGGGTCGGCTTATCAACACTACCTAAGGCCTGCGCCAAAACCTCAAAGGCGACATAGGTGTTGATGGTATAACCCTCTGGCTCAAATTTCTGGGCGCGCAACTGCTCCACCACGGTTTTGGCACTGGCCAAATTGCGCGGATCGGGGCTCCAGACAAAGCGTGCCCCCTCAGCCCGATCGCCAGTAATCGCCCAAAAGTCATTGATAATCAGTGAGTCCCCCGCAATCAGTTGCAGCTTTAGCCCCTGGTCGGCGGCCTGACGCAGAATAAGACCAGCCTCACTGTGATAGCCACCAAAAACCAACCAATTAACCCCTGCCTGCTTCATTTTGCTGACCACCGCGGCATAATCCTTTTCGCCCGCGGTAATCGCATCATCCAACACGGGGGTGATCCCCTTGGCGGCCAGCGCGCCGCGCACCTCATCGGCAAAGCCTTTGCCATAGGCGCTGCGGTCGTTCAAAATCGCCAGCTTTTTGCCCGCCATCTCACCCGCAACAACATTGGCGACAAATTTGGCGCTTTGGTCATCGCGGTAACAGGCACGAAACAATTTGGGATAGTTCTTCTCAGTCAGGGCGGGGTTGGTTGACCCGGGGGTAATCTGCACCATCCCCTCCTCATGATACACGTCGCTGGCCGGGATAGAGGATCCAGAGCAAAAGTGACCCACCACATATTTGACCCCGGCTGAGGCCAATTTGTTGGCCACCGCCACCGCCTGTTTGGGGTCGCAGGCATCATCCTCAACCACCAGTTTGATCGGTTCACCCCTAATCCCACCAGCCTTATTGATATTGGCCACCGCCAATTCGGCGCCGCGCCGCATCTGTTCACCCAACAGGGCATATTGCCCCGTCATCGGCCCCACCACCGCAATGCTGATGTCCGCCTGCGCCCGCCCCTGTGACAGCAGCAACAGGGTTGTGGCAACCGCTATCAGGCCAACCATCCGCGGCGCCCTTAGGGGACGTGGGGCAATGCGACGGGTGGGGGCTTTATGCAGCATTACAAGATCTTTCAACAGGTGGGGGGGGGCGGAATCGGCAAAATTCCTTGGGGGCAAGGCCATTGCCGCCATCCTAACGCAAAACGGTGCCAAAAACCAACAGACTTTTCTGAGCAGCACTTATAAAGTTATCCCCATAAAATTGTTGCGGGGCTAAAGATCCTCTGTCCTGAATTCGCTGTAACCCTCATAAAAATAGCTAACATCAATGCCTTTCATAAAGGTTTCGCGGTCGTGAATTTTATCGGTAAGGGCAGATTGCAACAGGTGCTTAATTTCAACATCTTTTACCACGCTGCGCTGCATTGCCGATAGATAGGCCTCCTTATCAACCAAATTCCAATCAACCACCTTTTGAATTTGGGATTTCAACATGCAATCCAACCAGATGCGGGTCGCACGGCCATTACCCTCACGAAAGGGGTGGGCGATATTCATTTCAACATATTTTTCAACAATTTCATCAAAGCTGCTTTGGGGCATCGCATCGATATAGTGTAATGACGACATTAGGTGCATGAGGGGGGCAAAACGAAAATCCCCCTTGGCAATATTGACCTGTCGAATTTGGCCAGCAAAATCGTAAATATCCTCAAACAACCATCGATGAATATGCGCCAGGCCGGCAAAAGTTCCAACCTCCAGCCTATCAATTTCTCCTGTTTCAAACAGCTTTTTGGCCTTTTGCTTGCTAAGTTTTTCCTCGGCACGCGCCAATTCAACTTGGTTGGTGATGTTCAGCTTATTTTCCAAAACCATCTGATGCCCTTTTGTCCCCAACACCCCGATTGGCGCCCGCTATTGGCACTTTATGCTACTATCCCGCATTTTTGAAGAGGGGGACAGCAACCCGCGTGATAACAGGCCACTGCGGTTGGGTCATGAGGGGTATTCGGGCGGATCATTCGGGCAAATGAACCGCCGCCCTATCAATTCCCAACGCCTTTTATGGTTTCTCTAAGAATTTTTAGGAAACGCCGCATTCGCATTAACATCGCCTGACCCCGCTCGCTAAACCACGGGATTTTTCAGAATTTCGGCCAGTTCTTGATAGCCATCGGCCAGCTGGGCGCGTTCGTGGCGGTCTTGCGACAGGAAATGTTCCAACGGCTCATGGAACAAAATCGCCTCATCAATCTGGGGGTCGCTGCCGCGGCGATAGGCGCCCAGCCGAATCAGCTCCGCCATGTCTTCATAGCTGGACAACAGCTGGCGGGCGTGGCGCAACAATTGCGTCTCCTCCCTAGAGTTGCAGCCTGGCATGGTACGGGAAATGCTGCGCAAAATGTTGATGGCGGGATAGCGCCCCCGCTCAGCGATTTTGCGATCCAACACGATATGGCCATCCAGAATCCCGCGCACCGCGTCGGCAATCGGCTCGTTCATATCATCCCCTTCCACCAACACGGTGAACATGGCGGTGATGCTACCGCTGCCCACCAGGCCGGGTCCCGCCCGTTCCAGCAGTTTGGGCAGCTCGGCAAAGACGGTGGGGGTATAGCCCTTGCTGGCGGGGGGTTCGCCCGCCGACAGGCCGATTTCCCGCTGCGCCATCGCAAAGCGGGTAACGCTGTCCATTAAACACAGCACGTTTTTGCCCTGGTCACGGAAATATTCGGCCACCGCCAGGGTGGTTTGCGCCGCCTGGCGCCGCATTAAGGGCGATTCGTCGGAGGTGGCAATGATCAGCACCGATCGCGCCAACCCCTCTGCCCCCAGATCGTCATCGATAAACTCCTGCACCTCGCGCCCGCGCTCACCAATCAATCCAATCACGATGACATCGGCGGTGCTGTAGCGCGCCAACATGCCCAGCAATACCGATTTCCCAACCCCCGATCCGGCGAAAATCCCCATCCGTTGCCCCTTGCAACAGGTTAGAAAGGTGTTGATAGGCCGCACCCCAAGGTCAATCTTTTCCCCCACCCGTTGCCGCAGGTTGGCGGGCGGCGGGCTGTTACGCAGCGACATGCCGGCTGACCCCTCCGCCATCGAACCTTTGGCGTCAATCGGTTCGGCCTTAGCGTTGATAACCCGCCCTAACCAACTGTTATCGGGATAGATAATCGGCTCCGCCCGCAACATCTCAACCGCCTGCCCCAACCCAACCCCATCCAACAGGCCAAAGGGCATGGCCAACGCCTTGCCACTACGAAAGCCAATGATTTCCGCCTCAATCGCCTTGGTACCGCGCCCCTGAATTTTGCAGCGGTCACCAATGCTGACCTCCTGCGTGATGCCGCCAATCTCCAACATCATGCCCAGCACGCCGGTGACATGGCCAAACAGCTGAACGGGCTGAAGGCGACGAATTTCGGCCAAAAGCGCGTTATAACTGGACACGACGGCTCCTAAAGCAAAAAAAGGGGGCTGCCTTAGTCTGAATCGGTTGTGTTAACGGTTGGTTAAAGGCGTTATAGTCGTTCCAATTTAGAAATATACAGCCTGCGAAAATGTTACGATGTCGAGAAACGGAGCGGCTAGGCGCGCCATATCACAGCGACGGCGGTAGTGTACAGGGACGTACATGAGCACCGTATCACAGAGATCGTGA
>CAISOG010000202.1 GCA_903887035.1 uncultured Holosporaceae bacterium
AAAAATGACCGTGCTGTCCCTGGGAAATGCTGGAATCACTGTGTTGCAGGGGGAGGATTTAAGCGCGCTAAGCCCAAACGGTCTGCCGCCTATTCCGTTGCGCCTGGTAACAGAATCGGATTGGGAGGCGTTGCAGCCAAGCTTGCCCGCCCATCATCAAAGCTGGGCAATCGGTCATCAATTTAAGGGGGCGGTGAACACCCACTGCCTGTTGCCAGACAACAATGGTAGGCCGGCGGAGGTTTTGGTTGGTATTGGCAAAAAGCCAGGGTTGTGGAGCCTGGCTTCGTTACCAGCCTGCCTGCCCGCGGGTCTGTACACCCTGGCCGATACGGCCGCGCTGAAGCCGTCGGATACCGATTTGTTTGAGAAGCTGGCTTTAGGCTGGTTGCTGGGCGGCTATCGTTATCGGGGCATGCCCGCCAAAACGCCCCCATTCGATGTTCGACTGGCGCTGCCAACGGCCGTCAATTCGGATGCGGTGTTTGCCCAGGCGGAAAGCATTGCCTGGATCCGCGACATGATTATGACGCCCGCCAACCAGATGGGGCCAGAACAGCTGGCCAATGAGGCCGCCGCGCTGGCCAAGGAATTTGGTGCCAGCCTGAACATCACGATGGGTGAGGAATTGGAACATGGCTTTCCCCTGATTCATGCGGTCGGCAAGGCCAGCAGCCAAAGCCCCCGCCTTATCTGTATCAATTGGGGACAGGTCGATAAGCCGCTGGTGGCCTTGGTTGGTAAGGGTGTGTGTTTTGATACGGGCGGACTGAACCTTAAGCCCGGCAAATACATGCTGACCATGAAAATGGATATGGGGGGTGCCGCCCATGTGCTGGGGCTTGCCAAGTTAATCATGACCGCGCAATTGCCCATCAGGCTTTTGGTGGTGATTCCTGCGGTGGAAAATGCCATTGGCGGCAATGCGATGCGGCCATCCGATGTGATAAAAAGCCGTAGTGGCCAGACGGTGGAGGTTGAAAACACCGATGCCGAGGGGCGATTGATCCTGGCCGATGCGCTGCATTACGCGGGGGAACAGGAACCCGAACTGATTGTTGATTTTGCAACCCTTACGGGCAGTGCCGTTGTGGCGTTAGGCGGCGAAATTGGCGTGTTCCTTAGCAATGATGACAAACTGGCGGCCGAGGCCTTAGCCTTTGCAACCGCGACGGAGGATCCCCTGTGGCAATTGCCCCTATGGGAAGATTATCTGGAACAATTAGAAAGCAAGAGTGCGGATCTGCTTAGTTGTACCGCAAGTGGTGATGGCGATGCCATTTTGGCGGGGCTATTTCTGCAAAAATTCGTGCCCACCGCCATTCCCTGGATTCATTTGGATATTAACCCCTGGCACGACAATGATCGCCCCGGACGCCCGAAAGGCGGCGGGGATCTTGGGGTGCGTGCCATCTATAAACTGTTGCGACAACGCTATGCGGCTTAGGGTTAACCAGCCCTATCGATTTGTTGTGATTTGTTGTCAAGGCATTGTCATGCAGATTTGTTAGACTTTTAGAAAGTTTTTCTGTAACTTAAGTTCGTTACCATTTGTTCTTTAGGGAAGAGTTTTCATTTCCATTTTTGTCTGTAGGATTTTTTCATGATCTCTGTTCAAAAACATTCCCGTGCCGATGCGCAGGCGGGCTTTGCCTTAGGGTTGATTCTAATCGTTGTGGCGCTTATTGCCTTGGTGGTCGGGTTTATGGCACGCAGCACGGGCGATGCGGGCGATTTGCGGAATAAGGATGAGGCAAGATTGGAAGCCAATGGTTTGATTGCATCGGCCTCAAGCCTGCAGGCACAATTCAGCACCTATCTGGCCACCACAGGGACAAAAGCCTATCAGATTTATGCCGCGCGGGGTGGTACCGATGCGGTGCGAACCAATATCGCCAATCTCTATCGCCCTGATGGTGCAATTGTGCCGCCCAAATTTAATCCCAGGGCTTATGATACCGGTGCCATTGCCGATACCTGTACAGCGGCTGGCAACAACAGCGACACCGACAGCAATGGGTGCATGTGGTATTTAACGCGGATGAACCTGGGGCTGGGGAATAACATTATGGAGAGTGCAGTCTCCACCAACGGATCGGCCATGACCAATGAATTGGTGGCCTTTACCTTTCCCCTGCGCCTGTCGGTCTGTCAGCAGTTGAACAACAACCTTAGCGGCGAAGATCTGAACGCCGATCCTGTTGCGGCAACGCTGGCCATCAATGCGTGGGGCAAGCTGGCGCCGCCAGCAGCGGGTCAGCAATGGTCGTCTGTGGTGAATTTGGATCAAAATGCTGGGACAGCCCCCGCCGCTGCCCAAGGGCAATTTGTGAATGGCACCAATTTTGCCGCCAATGCGGGGGCGGCCACTTTTCTGCCCGTCATTAACGGCAGCCCGCGGCAGAATTTTTGTGTCAGCAGTACCGACAACCGTTTTGTCTACGGGCAAACCGTTTTTATTCAGTAACGGCTATGCCCTGGGGCTTGCTTAATGGTTGGCATTGCCAACGCAGCCAGAGTGTTGCCGCCAGCAGCGCCAGGATGTTGGCCTGATGAACCGCCGCCAGCCAAATCGGCACGCCAAGCAACAGGGTTGAAATCCCCAGGCCGGCTTGCAGCAGCGCCAGCAGGGCAACCAGTGTCATCGCCCGCCGCAGCGGTCTGTCCACCCCCTGCCGCATAGCAAAAACACCCCATTGCATGATGGCCAACAGCGCCGTTAAGACCCCCAGCCAGCGATGATGAAACTGAACGGCGGCGTGATTGCTGATACCATTCTGCCACCAGGGTTGCAGCGATCCATATTCGGCGGGTATCCATTGCCCGCCCATCAGCGGAAATTCGTTGTAAATCCACCCCGCCCGATTGCCCGCCACCAACGCCCCCGCCAGTGTGGTCAGCAGCAAGAGGAACAGCATCAGACGGCTTAAGGCGTTAAGGCCTGTCGGCACCAACTTTGGCATTGTATCGGCGCCAATGGGGCGCAATTTCCAAGATTGCCATAAGGTTAGAGAGAACAGCAGCAGCGCCAGCCCCAAATGAACCGCCAGCCGCAGCGGGCTGACCCGTGGTTCATCCATCAGGCCGCTTTGCACCATTAACCAGCCCATCAGCCCCTGAATCGGAACCAGGATGACCAGCGCGCCATACCAGCGTTTTTGCTGGCTTGACAGCCAACCGCGCCACCAAAAAACAACAAAGGGCAGCAAATAGGCCAGAAAAATCAACCGACCCCACAAGCGATGCGCCCATTCCATCAGAAAAATTTTTCGAAACTCTTGCGGGGAAATATCGTGGTTAACCTGTTGAAACTGTGGGCTGGTTTGATATTTATCAAACTCCACCTGCCAGGCGGCTTGACTTAACGGCGGCAGGGTGCCGGTTACAGGGCGCCAGTCAACAATCGACAGCCCCGATTCGGTCAGCCGCGTCACCCCCCCCAACGGTACCATCACCGCCACCATCAACACACACAGCAGCAGCCATCCTTGCAGCAATCGGTTTTGGCCAAAGTCCGTTTTCGTCATGGAATTCTACCCGCCCTTAGGTCAACATGCCCCCGCAAGGCATGGGTTGTTGGTTGACTCAGTCATCCCCCAGGTTGCGCATGCTTGTCAATCCATGCTGGCCATGCCTCCCCCATGCCCCCCATGCCTTAGGATGGCTTGAGCATTGCCGCAAACAGGGTTAGGATAGGCATCATCGTCGGTCGATAGCCTTTGGCAGGCTGGCATTTTCGCCCCAAAACATAAATACGGATTAATTGTACCATCGCAAAGATTCAACAAGAAATGGATGGGAATCCCCTCCTAAACCCAACCCCACCCGCCAGCTTTGGATCCTTTTTGTGGTGGTTGGCATGGCATCAGGATCGCCGCCGCCGCCTGAA
>CAISOG010000203.1 GCA_903887035.1 uncultured Holosporaceae bacterium
CCATATATTTTGTCCGCTAATCAAATAAAATTCTCGGCTTGTATCACCATTTACAGTTACCTTTAATATTGGTTTTCCTTCCATGGTGTCAAAGCCATTCAATACAAAATCGATGCGCATAAGGATACCAATTGCTGGCCGAATGGTGGCAACTGTAAGGACGGTACGGATAACAGTGCTGCAATTCCCGCCAACACCTTGGTTAAAACCACGCCCTATCCCTATGCGGGGGCGGCGGCATCGGGTGATTCGGTTGTTACCTGTGATACCGCCGTTCCCAACGCCACCACCTGTGGCAACGCTGGCCAAAAATGTGGCTATGCCTGGCAAATGAATTTGTGCTATCGCGCCAACAATGGCGTGGCGAAACCCCTATGGGATTTGAAAAGTGAATCCTTACCAACCGTGAACAACGCCGATTTGTTTATCAGCGCCAATGGGCAGACCACCATTTTTCCAACGGGGGTGCCGGCTTCTGAAGCGCTTACCACTGAGCAAAAACAACAGCTGTCATCCCTTAATGGTGGCAGCACGAAGAATCAGGATATTTTTCAGTATCGCAACAAAATGCCTGCATCGGGAACGGTTTATGGCGGCGTGCACATTCGCATTCTGCCCGCCGACCAAACCGATATCTACACCAGCCGCGTTTTGGATGCCGCCGCCGCCAGCCTGCAAGGTCATGGCTTTAAAACGCAGCGTTGCCCAGCCAGCACGGGTGAAAATCCAGGCGCCCTGATGGTCAGTATGTATGATGCGAATCCAACCGCAACCATGTGCCCGTAATTTTATTGGTTTTCATAAGGTAACGTCGATGTTTCAATTTTTCAGACCAACAACAGTGTTACGGGCTTCTGCCAATTCCTCCCGCCCGGCGGACAGCCGCGGTGGGTTTGCGATTGCGGTTATTTTTGCAACGCTGCTGGCGATTGCCCTTGTGCTAGGCTACCTAAGCCTTAGTGGCCAAAACGCCCTGCAATCGGGCGGCAATGCTGAGGCTAAGGGATCGGCCATTGGGCTGCAACAGGGGGCGTTAAAGCTGAAAAACGGCATGGATCGCTTTTTGATGGCTGGCGGAATAGCCGATAAAACCATCTATGCCTACAAAGCCATGGACACCAACACCAGTTGCGTGGGGGCAGCATGCCTGTGGAACCGTCCGCAGAATCTGTTTGGCCCGCAGGGCACCGCCAGCGTTCCAACTTTTGACGTGAATGCCTATGAAACGTCAAGCGCGGTAACCTGTACGCCCAATGATTTGGCTGGCGAAAGTGCCAGTTTAAGTGGCGGGAAGTGCGTTTTTTATCTTACGAAAATCAGCAGCACTAGCAATTTTTACAGTAACACAACCGATGCGGTCGCCGATGCCCGTCAATTCATTGTGTTCTACACAGGACCCGTCAAAACCAGGGTGTGTCAACAGCTGAACAATATTCTTTGGAAAACCAATTTGGAGGATGCCGCGCCCCTGGTGAGCAGCTGGTCTTCACCCCAAAAACTGGGGGTTCCCACCACCGTGGGCGGCATTGTGGGCTTGGTTAACCAAAACACCGTTTTGGCAGATAATGGATCAGCGGTCAGTGGGAATACCCCGTTTCCAACTTATTCTGGCGCGATTAGAAACGAAGGCTGCCTGAACGATGCTTCTGCTACCAATCCAACCAATTTTTACATCAAATCTTTGCGTCAATTGAACTAGTGGGATTAATGAAGCAATGATTAAGATAGGCAATCCCCGCAACAGACTGTCGTTGAATTGTCATCAATTTTAGATAAAATTGGTTTAGTTTATTAAGGAATTTACCATGCCGCATCCATCATTTTTCAAAATCTCCTGCAAGCAATCACTGGGTCATAACCCTCAGGCTGGCTTTGCCCTGGCCGTGGTGCTGCTCACCCTTTTTCTGCTGGGTGTTATTGGTGCCTATCTGGCTACAGGCTTTGGCAGTCGGGATACCGAGGTGCAAAATCGCGCGGCGGTGGTGCAAGATGTCGTAACCTCCGTCCTGCAAGTAAAAAATGTTGTCGATACCTGCGCGGCAACTCAGTCTGGCAAGCCAGATGGGATCAAATTGGCTCCACCAACTTTTACTGCTGCTCTTGGTTTTGTAGATAGCTTGTTGGTGCCAAACTATCCTTTTGGTGTGGATGCGCCAACCAATCCGGCATCGGCTCAATGTAATGTACAAAATCCTACATCTTCAACCGTTCCAGTAAACTTTGCCTGGGCAGGCAACATATGCTGCCTGCGCGACACCAGTACGGGCAGCCGTGCCGCCTATAACCCCTGGCTGGCCGCTGATGCAACTCCACCAGTAGTTGGCCAATCCGCCATGTTTGCTAATCCCGCCCAGCCTAACCCAGGTTATATTGGAGCACTCCCCACCACCAACCCCGTTCTATACAATGTCGCCGACAGCCAAGTGGTTGTTGCCTATGCCAACAACAAAGGTGAGATGAGCAACTTAGGGGGTTCATCCGGCGTCACCCTGGCCATCAAACCCGCTGACGGCTACATCGGCGATGCATCGATGGTGAATTTGATGCAGGGGATTAGCGATCGCCTGAACAATTTGGGTTTGGCCGCCTTCTTTTGCAACAATGCTAACATTGCCTCGACAAACCCATATTATCGGGCTGTATTGGTACGGCTATATCGCCAACC
>CAISOG010000204.1 GCA_903887035.1 uncultured Holosporaceae bacterium
AGGCGTTCGTGGCGATCCAGCTGGTTGGCCAGATCCAAATTGTGGGTAACGATCAGGGCGGCGGTTTGCCGCTGATGACACAGGGTGCGGATCAGGGTGACGATGTCGGCGGCGGTCGCGCTGTCCAGGCTGCCCGTCGGCTCATCCGCCAACAGGATGGCGGGCTGGTTGGCCAGGGCGCGGGCGATGGCCACCCGTTGCTGCTCCCCCCCCGACAGCTCCGACGGGCGATGATCGGCGCGCGCGCTCAGCCCCACCCGATTCAGCCATTCGGTCGCCTCAACCCGCGCCTTTGACGGGCTAACCCCCGCCAGCAGGCGTGGCATCATGATGTTTTCCAGCGCGCTGCATTCCGGCAGCAGGTGGTGGAACTGATAGACAAAGCCGATGGCATCACGGCGCAGACGGGTACGGCCAGCGTCCCCCAGCCCCGCCGCGCTTTTGCCCGCCACCACCACTTCCCCCTCGCTGGGTTTATCCAGCAGGCCAGCCAGGTGCAGCAGGGTTGACTTGCCACTGCCCGATGGGCCAGTCAGGGCAACGGTTTGCCCAGCATAGAGGGCCAGGTTGACACCGCGCAACACCTGCACCCGTCCCGCCTGCCGATCGCCCGTGGCGGGATAACTCTTGCTTACGTTACGCAGCTCCAAAACCGCCTTAGTCATTGCGCAACGCCTCCACCGGATCCATGCGCGCCGCCCGCAGTGCGGGGAAAATGGCGGCAATAAAGGACAGGGCTAAGGCCATGCCAACCACCGACCAGACCTCATCCCACTCAATCTTGGCGGGCAGCTGGCTTAGGAAATAGATTTCCGCCGAAAACAGGTTGGTGCCCGTCAGGCTGGATAAGGCCTGGCGAATCGATTCAATGTTGCTGGCAAACAGCACGCCCAGCCCGACGCCCAGGATTGTCCCGCTGACCCCCAGTAGGGCGCCGTTGAGGAAAAAGATGCGCAAAATCGCCCCCTGGGTCGCGCCCATGCTGCGTAAAATCGCAATGTCCCGCCGCTTATCCTTAACCAGCATCACAACGGTGGAGATGATGTTAAAGGCCGCCACCAGGATAATCATGGTCAGGATCAGGAACATGACGTTGCGTTCCACCTGAATCGCGCTGAAAAAGCCTCGGTTCGCCTCCTGCCAATCGACAATCCGATAATCGGGGGGCAGGGTTTCAATCAATTGGCGTTTGATGCGATTCAGCTGGCCAGGGTCGGGCAGCACGATTTCCACCCCCGTCGCCCGTTCCCCCAGCCGAAAAAACTGCTGCGCGTTGGCCAAGGACATGTACAGAAAGCTGCTGTCATACTCATACATCCCCACCTCAAAAATCCCGACGATGCGAAAATTGGCGATGCGGGGCACGGTGCCAAAGGGCGTAGCCTCACCCTTTGGGGCAATCAGGCGCAGGCTATCGCCAACCTTCAGGGCGTATTTTTCGGCCATGCGTTGCCCGATTAGGACAGTTGCGGCATCCTCTAACTCTGCCAGCGCGCCCGATTTGATGTTGTCGGCAATTAGGGCGCGGCCGGTCAAATCCTGTATCCGCATGCCGCGAACCAGACCGCCGCTGGCCTGCCCACCGCTAAGGATCATGGCCTGGCCATCGGCCATCAAATGCACGCCAAGGGTGGGATCCATCGCCTGAATTTGATCAACCAGGCTGTCACCATTGTCCAGAAAGGGGGCATTGGCGCTTTGTACCATCAGGTGGCCGTTGACACCCAACACCCGCCCCAACAGCTCCGCCCGAAAGCCGTTCATCACCGCCATCACGATAATCAGCGTGGCCACGCCCAACATGATGCCGATTAGGGCAAACCAGGCGGTCATCGAAATAAAACGGTCGCGCCGCCGCGGCATCAGATAGCGCCAGGCCAACATGCGTTCAGGGTAGGAAAAAATGCTCATGCAGCTGTTTTATCGTTGTTTCAATTTAGAAATATCCAGCCTGCGAAAATGTTACGAGGTCGAGAAACGGAGCGGAGCGTACAGGGACGCACATGAGCACCGTATCACAGAGGTCAAAGCATTTGCAGCACTGGTGATTTTCAAAGTGGAATGACTATAGCCGAAGATGCCATCGTGGCATAGGGGTTTGAGCATGGGTGGAGGGTCTGTTATAGTCGGGGGGTGACACCATTATTCCCGCCGCCGCCTTTTATGACCGCCCAATGCCTTAGCGATGCGGCGGTGCCCGTCCGCCATGGTTTTTTTGGCCGCCAGGGGGGGATCAGCGCCGGCCTGTATGACAGCCTGAATGTGGCGTTGGGCAGCGCGGATTCCGCCGCCGCGGTCGCCGAAAATCGCCGACGGGTGGTGGGCGCGCTGGGTAGCGAGCAGGGTGATAGTGGCGATAACGCTGTTAGCCCGCTGGTAACCCTATACCAAACGCACAGCCCCGATGTGGTGGTGGTGAACAGCGCCAACCGCTCCGATTGGCCAGACTTTGCCCATCAGGATAGGCCACGGGGAGATGCCGTGATTACCCAAACCCCTGGCCTGGTCATCGGGGTTTTGACCGCCGACTGCCTACCCCTGCTGCTATACGCGCCCGACATTGCGGCGGTGGCCGCTGTTCATGCGGGTTGGCGCGGCACGGTGGCGGGGGTGGTGCCCGCAACATTGCAACGGTTGCAGGCGTTGGGGGCAGATCTTAGCCGACTGCGGGCTGCTGCTGGCCCCCATTTGCAGGCCACCAGCTTTCAGGCGGGGCAGGATCTGCGCGATCAATTTCTGGCCGCCAATCCAGACTATGAGGCGCATTTTCAGCCCTGGTCATCGCCCAATCAGCCTGTTGCAATTCCGTCTGAGGCAAACAAGTGGCGATTCAACCTGTCCGCCGTGGTCAGGGATCAATTGGCGGCGGCGGGCGTGCCCGCGGTGGAAGTTTTGCCGCACGATACCTATGGAGATGAGGCAGACTGGTTCAGTTTTCGCCGTGCCACCCATCGGGCAGAGTCGGACTATGGCCGCCAGGTCGCGGCAATCGCCCTGGGGTAATCGCCTTGAGCTAAAGGATAGCTGAGGTTAAACTATCGCTTTGGTTAAGCTATAAAGGATAGACAACACCAACGAACATGGTATGTGTTGCTGCAACAATAACCTTTATTCTAAGTGAAACTTTCGATGAAAATCATTTCTGGCAGCAGCAATCGCCCCCTGGCTGAGGCAATCTCCAAGCGTTTGGGGCAAGACCTAACCCCCACCAACCTGCGGCGATTTGCCGACAGCGAGGTGTTTGTGGAAATTCAGGAAAATGTGCGCGGGCAGCAAGTTTTTGTGGTTCAGTCAACCAGCCGACCAAGCAACGATAACCTGATGGAGCTGCTGATCCTGCTGGATGCACTGAAACGGGCATCGGCGCAGCCGGTGGTGGCGGTGATTCCCTATTTTGGCTATGCCCGTCAGGATCGCAAATCGATGCCCCGCACCCCGATTACGGCCAAGCTGGTGGCGGATCTGCTGACGGTGGCGGGCGCCCACCATGTGGTGACGGTGGATCTGCACGCCGCCCAGATTCAGGGCTTTTTCAACATTCGGGTGGACAATCTGTATGCCGCCCCGCTGTTGGCGCATGATATGCAGGTGCAGTTTAAGGATAACAAGCCCCTGATCGTGTCGCCCGATGTGGGCGGTGTTGTGCGTGCCCGTTCCTTGGCGCGTCGCCTGGATACCGATTTGGCAATTATTGATAAGCGGCGGGAACAGGCGGGCGTTTCCGAAGTTATGAACGTGATTGGCCAGGTTAAGGGGCGCGATTGCGTGCTGTTGGACGATATGGTGGATACGGCGGGCACATTGGTCAACGCCGCCAATGCGTTGATGGAACAGGGTGCGGCTAGCGTGTCGGCCTATATCACTCATGGTGTTTTGTCGAACCCCGCGATTGAACGCATCGAAGGTTCGGTTTTGAAACAATTGGTCATTACCGACAGCATTTGCCCAACGCCCGACGTGCTGGCCTGCAGCAAAATCCGCATCCTAAGCCTGGCGCCAATGCTGGCGGAGGCGATTCGGCGTGTGCGGGAGCATGAGTCGGTGAGCAGCCTGTTCAACGAAGCGGTGGTTTAACGGCCTTTAATGCTTACGCTGCCCCCCCTGTTGCATGCCAGAGCCCTTAAGCCGCTGGTGGAGCTGATGGTTCAGGATTTGGCCGATTGCCGTGCGGCGATTTGGGTGGGTGAGGCTGATGTTGGGCTGTCTGCTAGCGCCAATAGCACCACGATGGATGATTTGGGCGATAGCCCTGGCGCAGTCGAATTTTTCCATCGCTTTCAGGCAACGCTGCCCGATTGGATAACGCAACCGGCGGAAGTGCGTTGGCAAAACGCCTTGCTGGCCTGGCCAAAGGCGCGGGTAGAGGGGATGATGTGGTTGCACCTGTTGGGAGCGCGGTTGGATGTGGGGGGCAAGTTGTGGGTCTATGGCCACAACCGTGGCGGCATCAAAAGCGCCGATCGCGCGCTGGCAGAGGTTTTTGGTAATGCCGAAGTGCTGGCCAGTAAGGCGCACGGCCGCCTGTTGCAGGCGGTCAAAACCGCGCCAATAGGGCGGGGGGCGTTGGCCGATTGGGCTGAAGCCGTGACAATGACCATTCCTTCCCTAGCCGTTTCCCCCCTGGCCGCCGATGCTAGCCAGCCTGCCAATCCGCCTGCCAGCCAGGCCGCCCCCCAACAGTTGACCCTGACCAGCTATCCAGGCTGTTTTGCCCATGGTCGCCTGGATGCGGGAACCGAATTTTTGTTGGCGCATCTGCCTGCTTTTGCGGGCGATCAGCGGGTGTTGGACTATGGCAGTGGCGTTGGCGTGATTGCGGCCGCGCTGCGTGCCCGCCAGCCCAAACAGCGCCTAACCCTGATTGACATTGACAGCCTGGCGCTTCAGGCCGCCGCCGCCAACCTGCCCGATGGTCATGGCTTGGCCAGTGCCAGCCTGCTGCATGGTGACCGCCTGGATGCGTTGGATCTGCATCAGCGCTTTGATGCGATTGTCAGCAATCCGCCAATTCACCAGGGCGCGGCGCAAAGCATGGATGTGTTGGCGCGATTGATTGCCGATGCACCCCGCTTTTTGTCCCATGGCGGCGCGCTGTATCTGGTGATGCAGCATCGATTGAACTTGGCGCCCCTGTTGCAGACACGTTTTGAGCATGTTGAGCTGTTGGCGTCCAATGACCAGTACAAATTGTGGCGGGCGCGCTGAATGACCAAGATTTTGGTGATTAAGCATGGGGCGTTGGGGGATTGGCTGCTGGCGACCAGCCCGATGCAGGCGATTCGGCAGCATTGGTTGGCCATTGATCCCGCCACCCACTTTACCCTGCTAACCCGTCAACCCTTTGCGGGTTTGGGGCAGGCCAGCGGTTGGTTTGATCAGGTGGTGGTGGACGACTGCCCGAAATGGCACCAATGGCGCGGGCTGTGGCGGCTGGTCAGGCTGCTGAATGGCTGGCGCGCGGATGGCCAGCCAGAAAAGCGTCAGCGTTTTGACTTTATCTACGACCTGCAAACCTCTGGCCGCAGCGGTCTGTATCATCGCCTGCTGTTGCCGCCAAAGCCGTTGTGGTCGGGCATTGCGGCGGGGGCTAGCCATCGTCACAACACCCCCCATCGCCGCCAATTGCATTCCCTGGAACGGCTGGCGGAGCAGATGGCCTTGGCCAGCATTGCCAGCTGCCCCCCGCCGAATTTGGATTGGTTGCGGGGTGAGGTGGCGGATTTCAACCTGCCCAGCCGTTATGCCCTGCTGATCCCTGGCTGTTCCCCGCATCGGCCAGAAAAACGCTGGCCGGCGGAGCTGTATGGCCAATTGGCGCGGGCGCTGATAGGGCAGGGGATAACCCCCGTGGTGGTCGGGACGCAGGCGGAGGCGGCTGAGGCGGCGGTGATTGGGCGTGTCGCCCCCGATGCGATTAACTTGGTTGGCCAGACCAGTTTTGGGCAGTTGGCCAGCCTGGCACGTGGGGCAGCGCTGGCGGTGGGCAATGACACGGGGCCCATGCATTTGGCGGCGATTGTCGGCGCCCCCAGCCTGACCCTGTTCTCCCAAGCCAGCGATCCCACCCGCATGGCGCCGCGTGGGGTCATGGCCAGCTGGATTCGCCAAGATCAGCTGCAGGATTTGTCGGTGGAACGGGTGATGGATGCCGCGGCGGCGTTGTTGCCAGGCAAGTCTTAGCTGTTGTAGATGGCTTTGAAAGAAAAATAGGCCTAGGTTGGCAGAATATCCATACGCAATTTAATTCTTTCCTGCTCTAGACTTGCTAATTCAGCCTCAACTCTTGGCAACCTTTGCTGATATGTATTTAGCTCTTTTTTTTCACGATTAGTTAATGTTTCTTCTTCTTTGCTACGTAATAATTCTAATCGCGCTGAAATTTTTTGTTTTTCATTTCTTACTGTCGCTAATTTTTCTTTTATTTGTTTTCTTTTGGCTTCTGTTGCTGGATCTTCAATATCCATAACTACTGAAAATTCTTCAACGATAGTAAAGCCAGTTTTTGCACCCGCCAGTGCTCCCCCAGCAAGTTTGGATGCTCCACCAGCAATGTTGCCAACCACCCGTCCAATTTGGGCGGCTTTGCCTGTAGCGTTGGCTAACGCCTCTCGTTTTTCGGGCGATAGTCTGTCTAAACTCTGGCTGGTGGCAAGGATAGCGGGGGCAAGCGCAGCTATAGCAAGTTTTTGAGGCGCCTTGCCTAAGCCTTTCCAAAAATCTCCAGCGCTTTGGAAGAAATTGTCAAGATTATTCAGGCCGCCGCCCATCGCTTCCCCTGCTCTGCTAGCCCAATTCTGCTTAGGGGAATTATCATCAGCATCGGGAGGATTAGCATCAGAGTTCGATTCGTTAAAAGCTTGATTGCTGTCATAGGCGCGGGAGGATGAACTGCTATAATTTATGGTTGCATTGCCATATGAATCATATTCAATATTTTCAATGGTATTGACTGTTTCAACATTGCTTGAACCACCATCAGCCTGGGGTGACTGGCGGCTCATGCCATCAGATGATGGTGAGGATCCGCCCGATGGTTGGCCGCCGCCACCCCCCGCATCGGGGAGTTGGCCGCCACTGCCATCGCGTGGAGCACTTTTGGGCGAAAAAGCATTACCCAACAGCTTGCCGCCCCCCGCAATCGCCATCGATGCGGCCGCGCCCGCAAAACCGGCGACGGCACCACCCGCAATGCCGATACCCTTCATGGTGATGCCCGCCATCAATTGACTCAGGGTTGTCCCCGAACTCTGTCTAACGCCGACATACATGGCGGCCAGGTTGTAAACCCGCGACATGTATAACAGCACGACCAACACGCCCGCCAACATTTGGTAAAAGGCGGGGTTGCCCAGGCCGATGGTGAATCCGCCCACATTCATCATGCAGGAAAACATGATGGCTTCGGGGTCGGTCGACCCGCCCCAGGGTTGGGTGTTAACCGGCGGCGGGCTAACGCTTCCGCCCATACCCGCACCGACACCACCACCGCTACCAATATTCACCGATGGGCATTGCCCGACGGGTGCAGGAGCTGGCGTTGGGGTGGGGGTTGCTGCAGGTGTTGCGGTTCCCGATGCCGCAACGGTGGTAAACAAGGATGCGGGGACGGCTGAATCGGTTGTCGTAAAGACCGCTGGTATTATCGTCATCATGGGGGATAAAGTCGGCGTGTTGTAAACAGCTGACTGTAAGGAATCATCATAAACGTCAGGCATGTTGAAAGATGCTGGTGCGGCAAGGGATCCTGGGGATGATGGTATGGGGACAGGCGTCGGCTTAGGCACAGTTCCTCCACCTGGTGCAGGTAAAGAGGAAGCGGGAACACCGCCAATCCCAGAAGTCGCCGGTGTGATCAGAGATGATGGGGAAGCCCCTCCAGTAGTAGGCGCATTGCCCGACCCATAGGACATATCGCAATCCTTATCCGCTGTCCCCTTTGATTTGCAATAGGCCGCCGCCGCCGCACCCTTAGCCAGACAGGCGTTGACGGCGGTTTTTTGATCAGGCTTTAGGGTGGCTTGGCCATCGGTAAGAGCTTTTTGGGTGCTGATACCAATCAGCCCCGCGGCAATCACAATCAACACCGTCATGAATACCAGGGTCAGGGCGCATCGAGCCAGCTGTCGTACCCCCTGGGAAAAGGCGAAACGGGTGCTGGGGAATACGGCAGAGGCTAACCAAATCGGGCTCATCACCCCGGTCATGATAAAGCGGAACAGCATGTCCAGCAAAAACATGCCAAAAATGATGATGGCGATAAAATACACCGCGACCAACACAACGCCTGAGAAAAAGCGGTCAAAGGATCTGACAACCGCCTCACCCGAAATTTCCGCCAAATTGCCAGCCGCCATAATGTTGCTGACGCCAAAGGCCATGCCCGACCCCAAGGTATCCTGCATCTGTCGCGGCAGGCAGATAAAGTTGCGGCGGGTGGTGTTGGCCTCTGGATGGTTGTTGTAATAGGTGGCGGCGGCGGAAATATAGGGCGTGGGAATAAAACTGTCGGCGCAATCGGGCTTTTTCCACACACTGCCCAGGTTTCCCAGCGTATCACTGGCGGTGTTTAACAATTCCTGGGATAATGCGACGCCCGCGCCCATGATGGGTGCCTGAATCATATCGTTATAGGCGCTGAACCCAAGGCGCAGCATGGTCATGACCAACAGCGCGATCCCCAGGCGGATAAAGATCATGTTGGCCACCCCGGTTGGTCCCGACAAAGGGCCAAAGGGGGTTAACAGCTTGGCGGCCTGAAACAACACCCAGATCCCCAGGGCGACGGCAATAAGGCTGGCCATACCACTGCCAATCCTGTCAAAAACCCGCTCCGTAAGCACCACGGAAATATCATAGCTAAGGGCAAAAATGTTGCACAGCCAACACCCCTGGCCGATGGTTTCCATTAAGTCGCCGACATGGGCGCCGGGGTTGCCCATGTCATAGCCAGCGTCAGATCCTGGCGGCAAGGTTCCTGGTGGTAGGTCACCCGCCGAGCCACTACCAGAGCTTTCAATTGTTGAGGGTCTAGGATCGACGGCGCAGTAACTGCTTGGAACACCAGGAATAGTTACCCCTCCATGGGGACATCCTGGCCATTTGGGTACAACAAGCTCATAGTGAAGATGGGGTCCAGTGCTATTTCCTGTGCTTCCACATTTTCCAATAGGAGCATTCGCGCTTATTGGAATCCCTGCACCGCCACTTATGTTTTTTGTTGTTAAAAGCCATCCGCTTAAGTGATTGTAAGTAGTCCAAAAATTTCCACTTGGGTGATAAAGAATAGCGCTTTTTCCATAATTATATCTTGCCCCAGTGTTTTCGTAAATTCCACAAACCAAACCTGAGCTTGACGCCACAATGGTTTGACTTGGTGTGCAGCGTATATCGTAGCCTTTATGCATTGCCAATCTGCGATAAATTGGGTGCCATCTGTAACCAAAGGCAGATCCCCATGTACACCCAGGAGCTTCTCTAACAGGACACAGCAACCCCGTGGGAATGGCGGCCTGCGCGGGGGTGGGGGTGGCGGTCAGGAATGTGGTCAGCAGCAGCAAAGGCAGCAGCAGGGATAGGGGCTTTAGGCATGCAAACCCTGGTGCAAGCCTGTTGCGCCCCGAACCCGTTAGCCATCTTTTGATTATGCCCCGTACCGTCATGGCCTTAACCGCCAAAAGGGGGGGTAAAGCGGGGAAGGGCGCGGCCATTTTTGATCCAATCAAAGGCCATTTCGTTGGCCTGGCGCAGCTGATCAGCGGATAAATCCTTCTCCAACCGTTGCAACGCCCCCTGTGCCCCCTGATACCCATTGTTATAGGCAATTTTTTGATAGGCATAGGCCTGGGTTCTATCATGCAGGTTGGCTTTTTCGGCGATTAAGCCCAATTTGTGCATGGCGTCGGGATTGTTGGCCAGTGCCTGCGCCTCTAAATTCGCCTTCATTTTGTCAAAGGAATTGGCATCTTTGGGGTTCATCCCCATGCTGGCAATTTCGGAAGCGGTTAGGACGCCATAGGGGGATCGGGTGCGTTCCAGGAAGCCTCCAACCGCCTTGCCAGCGTTTTTGGGGGCGTTGATGATGGCGTTGGCGCCCCCAATCGCCTTCAACATGGACTGATTGCTTAGTGAGGTTGCGGCCGTGTTGCCCATGGAAACTCCAATGCCAAACTCATCAATATAGCCGCCCCCATATTCGCCAGTTGAGAAGGTTTCGGCCAGGCGCGCGGATGATTTCATCATTTGTAACAACAAAAACCCCGCCAGGATAAACAGCCAATAGCTAGGCTCATACAGTTTTAACCATATCTTGCCCGCGGCAATTTGGGCAACCAGGGTGTTAACGGCATCCTTGGTTGCGACATTGCACAGGCTGGCTTCTTGAGCACAATAAGCGGCCAAATATTGTTGCGATGCATAGGAAATCATGGCCATGCCAATGCCCACCACAATGCTCATAAAGGTAATGGTGGCGGCCGCCTGTACCAGGGCGCGGATGGCGTTATAGGTCGATTTTCGGAAAATGTTCATGGCGTAGGCGAAAATAAAAAAGCCCGCCAACACCCCCACAATCATGACCATTAAAAAGGCATCCAGCAAATACAGGGGGAAAACGATAATGGCAATGACATAGATGACCAACAGGATAATGCCGGCGATAATCGACAATATTTTGTCAATAATGCTTTTGGCCGTATTGCCAATGCCAAAGGCGTCAAAGGGATTAAGGTTTAACCCCTCAACCTTGGGGCCATAGACAATGCCCGACACGCCAATCAGTGCGCCAACCCCAATGGTTTTTTGAATGTTGTCCAACTGACAGATCAGCTTGTTACGGGCATTTCGAACTTTAGGCGGCATGACGCTGGGCGGGGCGGGGGCGTTTAGCCGAAAGCTGGTAACACCGCTGGTCGGGTTGGTGTTGGCGGGCTGAACAATGTCACAATCGCCGTTATTTTGTGTGGGAATTTGCGTTTTGTACTTATCCCCACCAATGCTGCCCACCCCATCCAAACTGGCTTTAATGCTGGCTTGCGCCAAATCCACCCCGGTGGTGATAATCGGGGTTAAAAAAAACTCCTCATAAAAAGCATTGTTGCTTTTCAATGCCATAATCGCGATAACCACCGCCGCCATTTGCAAAACAACGCTGTTGCCATCCTGACTGGCGCCACCGAGCGGGCCAAAGGGAAACAGCAGTTTCAGGGCTATCCACAACAGGTAAAGCGCCAACAAAATGGCGATAATGTTGGCCAAACGGTTAATCAGGCTGCCCGCCCCACTGTCACTGTTCATGTAATGGCCAATTTCATAGGCGGCATCGAAAATGATGGCGAAGAAACTACAGCTCCAGCAGGTGTTGATGATCGCTTCGGGTTGAAAATTTTTATCGGTGCTGGGGGCGGCGGTTGGGGGG
>CAISOG010000205.1 GCA_903887035.1 uncultured Holosporaceae bacterium
CACTGAGCGGGGCAGCAAAAAGCAAGTTGTTGGTCTGCTGGCAAACTGCCAGTCGCAGGGGGAATGTATAGACGATCAGATCGTTGGTTAGCGATGACCCCGTCCACCCATCAGGTGTCACATTGCGCCCTAACCCCATATTCACACGGCCAAGATACCAGGCGCAGCCATTGCCGTTGGTGTCGGTGTCATAAGTAGGATTAAGAGCGCATGCACCCTGGGTTGCGCCAGCCCCATGGATGGCCGCAATCGGGGTATCCACATAGCTGCTTTCGGCAACCTTTGGTGGTGTCAGCCCCCCGCGTGGTCGCCAAAGATTGGCAACGTTGTTGCGCACCGCATCGGTTCCCCCCATCACCGCATACAGCTGATACCCCTTAAGGTTATTGGCGGACAAATAAGAAGCAATTTGCACCTCAAACCCCTTACCCGTGGTGAGAAGAAAGGAGGCGCCCAACCGTTCCTCCTCCTGCTTACCAACCGTGCTGGCGCCGCGATTGCCCAGCGCGATCGCGCCAATAACAATAGCCAACAGGGCAACCACCACCAGGATAAGGCCGATGGCAAAACCATTTTGCCCCCGACCAAGATTTGCAGATCCTGGTAATTGTGAAACAGTCGAGGACGGCAGGGGAAAATTTTGTGGCAAGATTCAAACCTCATAAAAACCAAATTAAAGTTTAATCACTTTACATTACGCCATTTTGACAGAAACCGCCAGAATATGTGTAAAAGGGTATGAGTATTTTTGACGCCCCCTATCAGGATTGGTTGATGCGGCAGCAGGCGGCGCAACGCTATCGCCGGTTACCCGCCGATGTTGCTGGCGATGCGCTGAACCTGGCCAGCAACGATTACCTGGGGTTGCGCCATCATCCAGCCCTGATTGCGGCGGCGCAGGATTATGCCGAGCGGTTTGGGGTGGGGGCGGGTGCCTCACGCCTGCTGGGCGATTCGGCGGCGCTGTATGAGCCGTTGGAGCGTGCACTGGCGCCGCTGAAGGGGACGCAGGCTGCGCTGATCATGAACAGCGGGTATCAGGCCAACGCCACCATCCTGACCGCGCTGTTGGATCCTGCGGCGATAGGGCGTGACCCCGTGGTGCTGGCCGACCGCCTGATCCATGCCAGCCTGTACACCGCCTGCCGCAATGCGGGGGTGATGCCGCAACGGTTTCATCATAATGACCTCAATCATCTGGAAAGCCTGCTGACCCGCCATGGCCATACCAACAGCGCGCGGGTGGTGCTGGTGGAATCGGTGTACAGCATGGATGGCGATTGTGCCGACTTGGCGGGGTTGATAGCCCTGTGCCAGCGTTATGGCGCCTTTTTGTATGTGGATGAGGCGCACGCGACAGGGGTATTTGGCCAGGATGGCGGCGGGCTGGCCAGCCAGTATCCGGGGCAGATTGACCTGGTGATGGGTACTTTTGGCAAAGCGCTGGGCAGTTTTGGCGCCTATGTCGCGGGCAGTAGGGTGCTGATCGACTATCTGATCAACCGTTGCAGCGGTTTTATCTATTCCACCGCGCTGCCCCCGCCCGTGTTGGGGGCGATTGGGGCGGCCATATCGCTGCTGCCCACGCTGGAACCCGCCCGCCAACAGCTGTTGCAACTTGCTTCGCAGGTGCGAGATAAGTTGACGGCGCGTGGCTTTCAGACGGGGAAGTCCAGCACACAGATTGTGCCGCTGCTGGTGGGGGGGGAGGGCGAAGCGTTGCGGCTGAGTCACCAATTGCGGCAGGTGGGCATCATCGCCCCCGCTATCCGCCCGCCGACGGTGCCGCCGAATCAATCGCGGTTGCGTTTAGCCCTGACCGCCCGCCATCAACCCCAGGATTTGGATAGACTGTGGCAGGCGTTGGATAGATTGTCTCCGCCCAGGTTGTCTTCTGTTAAGGAGGGGGTGGCATGACCATCGACAAAAGCATCGGCAACGCCGCAAGCAACCCCAAACCGACCATCGTGTTGGCGCATGGGTGGGGCAGTGGCGCACAATGTTGGCAGGGGTTGATGCCCTTTTTGGCCGACTATCCCGTGCAGCTAGTCGATTTTGGCTACACAGGCACGCCCAATGCCGATAACCATCCCCCCGTCATTCCCGATGGTCAACCCTGGATCGGGGTGGGGCACTCCATGGGGGTGATGTGGCTGTTGGAGCAGCAGGCTAAGCGGGCGCAACAGGGAGATAGCGGGTTGCAAGGCTTGGTCAGCCTGTATGGCTTTAGCCGCTTTGTCGCCAACCCCGATAACCCCCATGATTGGCCGCACGGTATCCCACCCAAACATTTGGCGCCGATGCGTGCCCATCTGCCCCACAACCCGCATGAGCTGTTGAGCGGTTTTTACAAAGCGGCGGGCAGCCCGCGTCAGCCCCCCGCGACTGTTGATGGCCACGCCCTGCACCAGGGGTTGCAGTGGCTTGAGGATTGGGATCATCGCCATACCCTACGTCATCTTGATGTGCCCGTGTTGGCGGTGGCGGCGGATAAAGACCCCATCGTGCCCGCCGCCCTGTCACAGGCCAGCTTTGGTGACCATGACCATGTCACCCTGCATTGGGAATCGCACGGCCGCCATGCGTTGCCAGAGGATGCCCCGGATTGGCAGCCGTTGGCGGAAAAGCTTATCGATTTTTTTCGGCGGTTGCCCTGATGCGTAAGACGGCGGTGGCGCACAATTTTGGGCGGGCAAGCCCCCACTATGACGCCCAGGCCAGCTTGCAGGCGGTGGTGGCGCAGCAATTGGCGCGGGCGATTTTGGCCAGCCATCCTGCATCGGGGTTAAGCGTGTTGGAAATCGGTGGCGGCACGGGGGGGCTGACCCGCCACCTGCTGCCCGCCTTTTGCCCCAGCATGTATCTGTTCAGCGATTTATCATGGCCAATGGTGCGGCGGGCACAATGGCCGCCTGAACATGACGCGCTAGGGGAAACGCCACAGGAAAATTGCGGTGGCATAGGGCTTTCCCCGCATCGGCTGGTAATGGATGGTGAGCAGGCCGCCCTGCCGCCTGCCAGCGTTGATTTGGTGGTCAGCAGCCTGGCGGTGCAGTGGTTTACTCAGCCCGCTATCAGCCTGCCTGGCCTGTTGCGGCTGTTAAAGCCTGGGGGGCAGCTGTGGATCAGCACGCTGGTGCAGGGCAGTTTTGATCAATGGCGGCGCGATTGTGATCAGGCGGCCTTGCCAACGGGTATCATCCCCCTGCTTAGCGAGGGGCAGTTGGTTGACATGCTATCGGGGCACGCTTTCCCAACAGAAGTCTCCCAAGCCGAAGGCCAGGTTTTGGGGCAGGGAGCAGGCCAAGTGCCCCCTCAGCAAAAGGGGCAGGTAAGCGGTCAGCTGCATAAGATGTTGCGACCCTATCCCAGCGCCCTGGCGTTTTTGCAGAATCTACGCGCCATCGGGGCGCATCATCCCGCCGCCGATCATCGCCCCGTTAACGCGGGTCGGTTGCGCCGGCTGCTAACAACCCTGCCCACCCCCTATCCCGTCGATTATCATGTGTGGATCGGGTGCGTGACGGTTTGATGGATGTGACGGATTCACCC
>CAISOG010000206.1 GCA_903887035.1 uncultured Holosporaceae bacterium
CTCACCAAGACAACACTAGGCCAGATGCATACGTTCTTACCGCCGTTTATGAAAGCAAATGACTGCACAGGATGCAGTAAATTTTAAGGAAAGATATTACTAGACACCAACACCCCCCTTGTCATTTGACGGCGGCTGCGTCACATTGGTGAACGGTTTTTTTCTCCACCGTTTCCTAATGTTTCAAAGGTTGTCGATGCGTATCGTCCTTAATCTTGCTGATGTCACCCGCCTGATTCCCCGCGCCCTGTTAAGTCTGGGACTGGTGGTGGCGGTGTTATCCCTTAGCCCGCAAGGGGCGATGGCCGGTCCGGGCGAAAGCTTTGCCCCGCTGGTGGAAAATTTGTTGCCCGCGGTGGTCAATATTTCAACCGTCCAGAATGCCAAAGACTTGCGGGCACAGGCCGACCCGCAGCAGCAGGTGTTGCCCCCCATGCCGTTTCCCCCTGGTTCGCCCTTTGAGGAGCTGTTTCGCAACTTTTTTGATCAGCAGCAACAGCGGCAACAGCGCCCCGTCAATTCCCTGGGATCAGGCTTTATCATCGATCCCAGCGGCATTGTGGTAACCAACAACCATGTGATTGCCGATGCCGATGTCATTAATGTCACCCTGCAGGACAACACCTCGCTTAAGGCGGAAATTATTGGCCGCGACAAAAAGATTGATTTGGCGGTGCTGAAGGTTAAATCCGATAAGCCGCTGCCCTTTGTGCGGTGGGGCAATTCGGATACGGCGCGGGTGGGCGATTGGATTCTGGCCATCGGCAACCCCTTTGGCCTGGGCGGCACCGTGACAACCGGCATTGTGTCGGCGCGCGCCCGCAACATTAACTCAGGCCCCTATGACGATTTTATCCAAACCGATGCCCCCATCAATCGGGGCAATTCGGGCGGCCCCATGTTTAACATGCAGGGCGAAGTGGTGGGGATTAACAGCGCGATTTTCTCACCCTCAGGCGGCAGCGTGGGGATTGGCTTTGCGATGCCATCAGCCCTGGCCAAACCCGTGGTTGACCAGCTGCAAAAATTTGGCAAGGCTAAGCGCGGCTGGCTAGGCGTGCGGATTCAGGCGGTGACACCCGAAATTGCCGAAAGCCTTGGCCTGACTAAGCCGCGCGGGGCATTGGTTGCCAATGTTAGTGAGGGGGGGCCCGCGGCAGCTGCTAAGATTCAGGCGGGCGATGTGGTGCTGAATTTTGACGGCAAAGATATTACCGAAATGCGCCGCCTGCCCCGCTTGGTCGCGGAAACCGCGATTGGCAAACGGGTGGATGCCACCGTTTGGCGCAAGGGGCAAGAGGTCAAAACCCATTTGGTGGTTGGCGAATTGCCCGACAAGGAAGATGGGGATGAGGTCGGTCAAAAAGCCCCCGATAAAAACGAAGGCTTAAAGGCACCCAACCCCGCCGCCGTCCGTGTGTTGGGGATGAACCTGGTACCGTTAACAGCCGAAGGCCGCGCAAAGTTCAAACTGGATGCTGAGGCCAAGGGGGTGTTAATCGAAAGCATTGCCCCCGGCGGTTCGGCGGCGGAACGCGGCCTGCAGCCAGGTGATGTGCTGCTGGAAGTGGCGCAGCAGGAGGTCACCACGCCCCAACAGCTGGCCGACAAAATTAAGGAAGCCCAGGATAGCGGCAAGAAATCCGTGCTGCTGCTGCTAAACCGTGGCGGCGACCTGCGTTTTGTTGCGCTGAAGCTGGATGAAAAGCCTGCGCCAAAGCCGTAGTCTTTGGCTTGCGATTCACCCTGTTCGATACGCCGCGTTTAGGCCTATAGTCGTTTCAATTTAGAAATATACAGCCTGCGAAAATGTTACGAGGTCGAGAAACGGAGCGGAGTGTACACGGAAGTACATGAGCACCGTATCGCAGAGATCGTGACATTTGCAGCACTGGAGATTTTTAAAGTGGAATGACTATAAAGGCGCTATCCACCTATGCTAACCACCCTGAAACTGCTGGCCTTTCGCAACCATTCCAACACGGTGTTGTCGGGGGTGGGGCGGATGGTCGCCCTGGTCGGGGCTAATGGCGCGGGCAAAACCAATTTGTTAGAGGCGGTGTCGCTGTTTGCCCCTGGCCGTGGGTTGCGCGGCGCAACGGCGGAGGACTTTGGCAGGGTGGAGGAGGCAGGCGGCGGATGGGGCATCAGCGCCCTGTTGCACAGCGGCCATGACTATACAGAGCTGCACACCGGTATTCGCCCCACCGACAACAATTCGCCCTCCACCACTGTATCCGATAGCCTGAAGGACACCAGCAAACGCCGCCTAATCCTGGCCGATGGTAAGGCGATTAGCCAGGCTGATTTGCTGGATCAGCTGCACATCCACTGGCTCACCCCCGCCTATGACCAGTTGTTGGTTGGCGCGGTAGGGGATCGCCGCCGCTTTTTGGATCGCCTGGTTTTCGGCCTGTTCCCCCAACATTTGCGTGGGCTGAACCGCTATGAGCATGGGTTGCGCGAACGGATGACCCTGTTGCGGCACCCTAGCCCCAACCCCCGCTGGCTGGACGCGGTGGAGGCCAAGCTGGCGGAAAACGCCCTGGCCATTGCCGCCGCCCGCCTGGAGGTGGTTACCCGCTTAAACCACCAGCTGGCCGCCCAGCGCGATGGATTTTTGCAGGCGCAGCTGATCCTGGCGGGAACGGTGGAGCAATCCTTGGCCGCTGGCCAACCCGCCCTGGCGGTGGAGGAGGCGTTGCGCGCCGCCATGAGCCAGGCTCGTCCCAGCGATGCCGCGCAGGGAACCAACAGCCACGGGGTGCATCGCAGCGATCTGTTGGTCAATGATGCCGCCGGCAACCGCCCGGGGGCGCGCTGCTCAACGGGGGAGCAAAAAGCCCTGCTGCTATCACTGACACTGGCCTATATGCGGCTGCTGACGACCGACAGCGCCAAACCCACCCTGCTGCTGTTGGATGAGGTGGTGGCGCATCTGGACGCACGGCGGCGGCGGGCGTTGGGGGAACAGCTGGCCGACCTGCCCTGTCAACTATGGCTGACCGCCACCGATGCCAGCTTTTTTGACGGCTGGCCAGGCGATACCAACCAGTTTTTTGCGGTTGACCATGGCACCATCGCCCCCCTTAAGGGCTTGTAAGGCGGGGCGCGGTGAAATCGCGTGCCAGCAGATAGATTTCGCGGGATTCGCGGCGGCTGGCCTCTGGCTTAACAAAATCCACCTGGCGAAAGCGTTTTTGCAGCTCGACCTTAAAGGGCATTGCATCGCTGCCCTGAAAAATTTTGACCAGGAGGAATCCGCCCGCCGCCAGGCAATCATGCGCCAGCTCCAACGCCTCCTCAACCAAGGCCATGATTTTCAGGTGATCGAGATCAGGATGGCCGCTGGTATTGGGTGCCATGTCCGACAGGATGCCATCAACCTGCCCGCCGTTCAACATATCCAAAATCTGGCGCACCATGGCGGGATCGCCGATATCCCCTTGCAGCGTTCGCACGCCCGGAAACTCCGCCATTTCCAGCAGGTCGAGGGCGATTAACAAGCCGCCCGTATCCTGTGGCCTGACCCGTTGCAACACCACCTGGCACCAACCACCTGGCGCGGCGCCCAAATCCAACAACCGTTGGCCAGGCTTTAACAGGTGATAACGATCATCCATCTCAACCAATTTATAGGCGGATCGGGCGATATACCCCTCCTTCTTGGCCTTTAAGACAAAGGGATCCCGCGCCTGCCTCTGCGTCCAAGGATTTTGCGGCGATGGCTTTTTGGTCGATGCTGCTTTGGGAGACGCTTTTTGGGGAGACGATGGTTTGCTGGGTGGGGGCATTGTTGATCTTCTAATAAAAACTATAGGGGTCGAGGTCGATTTTGAGGCGGGCAGTGCTGGGCAGTTTGACGCTATGGAGGGCTTGGCGCAACAGCGGTTGCAAGGGTTGGTCGCCAGGACTTTTCAGCAACAGGCGATAGCGGTATTGGCCACGCAGGCGCAGGATCGGAGCGGGCACGGGCCCCAAGATTTTCACCCCCGCCATCAAATCCTTGGCTGACCCCGCCACTGCCGAAGTCCCCCCAACCCCAGAAGCCATCATCGTATCCCTAGCCCCCCCTGCGGCCGTCCCCCAGCACCGCGCCGATCCCAGGCGATCAAAGGCGGCACGCACCTGTTTCGCCGCCGCCTCCGCCCGTGAGGCCACCGTATCGCTGACAATCAGCGCGGCCAGACGGCCAAAGGGGGGCAGGCTGGCACGGTCGCGCATCGCCAACTCCTGCTCATAAAACCCCGCATCGTCCCAGGCGGCCAGGCATTGCAGCAGGGGGTGGGCGGATTCAACAGTCTGGATCAACACCCGCCCGGGCTGCTGCTCCCGCCCTGCCCTGCCCGCCACCTGGCTGAGCAGTTGAAAGGTGCGCTCCGCCGCCCGAAAATCACTGCCATGCAGGCTCATATCGGCATCCAACACCCCAATCAGGGTCAGTTGTGGGAAATGATAGCCCTTAGCCACCAATTGCGTGCCCACCAACACATCCACCTCCCCCCGCAACATTTCCTGCACCAACTGGTCAGCCAGCGCCATGGTGGTAACGGTGTCGCTGGTCGCGATACGGATACGGGCGTTGGGCAGCAGTGCCTGCGCCTCCTCCGCCACCTTTTCAACGCCCAGGCCGTGGCGGGCGATATCGGTGCTGCGGCAAGTGGGGCAATCCTGCGGCTCTGGCTCATGATAGCCACACAGGTGGCACACCCACTGCCCCGCCTGCCGATGCTCCACCAGATAGGTGCTGCATTGCGGGCAGCTCCAACGATGCTGGCAGCCACGACACAGCAGCAGGGGGGCATAGCCACGGCGGTTCAGGAACAGCAAACTTTGCTCCCCCGCCGCCAAATTGTCCTGCAACGCCTGCTGCAACGGCGGCGACAGCAGCTGGTCTTTGGCGGGCGGCTGGGCGCGCAGGTCAAGCAGCGATACGCTGGGCAGGGTGGCGGATCCTAACCGATCGGGCAGCTGGGCATAGCACAATTGGCCGCGCTGCCAATACGCCTTGGTCTCCACACTCGGCGTGGCGGTAACCAGCAGCAGCGGGCATTCACCCAGCTTAGCGCGCAACGCCGCCAACGGGCGGGTGTGGTAAATCACCCCCTCCTCCTGCTTATAAGATCCATCATGCTCTTCATCCATCACGATCATGCCCAGCTGGCTGAACGGCAGGAACAGGCCGCTACGCGCCCCGACCACCACCATCGGATCCCCACGCAGGGCACGCAGCCAAATCTGGCGACGGCGGGCGGGTGTTTGGCCAGAATGCCAAACCTGCGGCGCGAAACCAAAGCGCGCCTCAAACCGCGCCAACCAGGGGGCGGTCAGAGCTATTTCGGGCAGCAGCACCAACACCTGTTTGCCCTCCGTCAACGCCCTGGCCACCAATTCAAAATAGACCGCCGTCTTGCCGCTGCCCGTCACCCCCTCCAACAGCCCCAGATAGGGTTGCCGTTGCCACAGGGGATCCAAATCGCTTAACGCCTGCTGCTGGCTTTCGGTTAGGGGAAAGGGGCTGGCGGGCAGCGTGGTCGTCAGGTCAAAACCCCCATCCTCAACCATTGGCACCGCCGCCAACGCCTCCGCCCGCTTCATTTCCGCCACAGGCAACAGGGATAGGCGCAACATCATGCCAAGAGGTGCCAGGGTGCGGGCGGCACCCTCCCGCAGAAAGCGCGCATGGATGGCCGGCATGGGGGGCAGATTCATGGCGCGGCCAATGGCTTTCAGCTGGCCAGGGGGCAATGGCGTCGCCCCGCCCGCGCCGTTAGCGGCGGCTGGCCAAACCACCCCCACCGCATTTTGGTTGCGCAGCGGCACCTCAACAAACTGACCCGCGGGCAGATCGGCCTCAGCCAAATAGCTTAACGGATGCGCCAGCATGGTTGGCAACAACACCTCAACAGGGGTTGCGAAATTTTCCGCCAATGCGTCGCTTGGCAGATTGATGGGGGCGTTCGGCATGCTCATGCCCACCATCGTGCGCTAAGACGGGCGGTTTGTCACGGGCACTTTGTTGGTGGGGGAATTTGCGACCAAACAGCAGAGCTTTTTTTTTGTTGAAAAAATTTGTTTTGCATATTATTTTAAATTAACAATAAACACGCACAAAGAAAAACAATGTATGCAGAGCGCTTAAACTATACCGAATACAGGGATGCTTTTTTGGCGGCAGCGGAATCTGCTAGGGCATCCGTAACGTCCTATCAGCATCCCCTTTTAGGTCCAAATGGCGAAGAATTGGCCACCGATGTTGCAACAATCGGCAACCCTGATGCCCAAAAGGTTATCGTAGCCAGCTCTGGCATTCATGGGGTTGAACTGCCCATCGGATCACAATTGCAACAACAATGGCTTGCTTATGCCAAAGCAGCAGATTTAAGCAATACACGCCTTGTTTTTGTGCATGCTCTGAACCCCTATGGCTCAGCCTATGGTTTAAGAACCGACGAACATAATGTTGATTGTAATAGAAATTTTATTTTCCATGGGTCGGGTATAAACCTTCGCCTTTAGGCGGAACTAGCCTTTAGCTAGGAGTAGGTCTATAAGGGGGAATGGGGATAGC
>CAISOG010000207.1 GCA_903887035.1 uncultured Holosporaceae bacterium
AAAATTACGACCTGTTTCATTGTCTTGCCCCCAACTAATTCCACTTTACCCACTATCTTGCGACCGAGCCCAAAAGCCAAATCAGGCTAAACCAGTGTTACCAAAATCACGGGGTTTTTTTGATAGTGCTGTTTGCACCAGCGTTTCAGGGATTTTTCCAGCTCACGGATCAACAGTTGGGAATCGCGTTTTTCCGCCGCGGTGCGGTCGGCCAGGCAGTGATCGACCAGCTTGCGCATTTGACGGGGCAGGGAGGCCACCTCATCCTCCAACAACGGGATGCCCAGGGTTTGGCAGTGCAGGGGATCCTGCAACGCCCCCTTAGCGTCCAGGCGCAGGGTCAGGCTCAGCAGCCCATTGGCGGCCAGTTGGCGACGCTCCGCAAAGACTGGATCGCTGGATTCGACCAGGGTTTCGCCATCAACGGCCAGCTTGCCCGCGACCACCCGACCTGCCGCCTCCACCTGCCCCGCGCCGATACGCACCATCCCGCCGTTGTCGATTAGCAGAGCTTTTTGGCAGCCCCATTCCTGCACCGCCAGCTTGGCGTGCAAATCCTGGTGACGGCGTTCGCCATGCACGGGGATGCTGACCCGCGGTTTCAGCCAGCTGTACAGTTGGCGCATTTCATCCTGCCCCGGGTGCCCCGACACGTGAATCGCCTGGTCATAAGAGGTCACCACCTCAACCCCGTGATGCAGCAGGGCATCGTACAGCTTGAAAATCTTTTTCTCATTGCCTGGAATAATGCGTGAGGAAAACAGGATCAGATCGCCCTTACCCAATTTGACATGGGGGTGGGTGCCGCCCGCGATTTTGGCCAATGCCGCCCGCTCCTCCCCCTGGCTGCCCGTGCACAGGATTAACAGCTTGTGGGCAGGGATTTCCCGCGCCTGGCGGTCAATTAAGGGTTCGGGCAGATGGGATAGATAGCCGCAATTGCGCGCCACCTCCCACATGTTCCACAGCGATCGCCCAACCAGGCAAACGGTGCGCCCCGTCTTAACCGCAATTTCCATCACGCTTTGGACGCGGGCAATGTTGGAGGCAAAACAGGTGATGGCCACCCGCCCCTTTGCCTGTTGAACCAGGGGCAACAACGCCGCCGCCACATCCGCCTCTGACCCCGCCGCCTTCTTCGAAAACACGTTGGTGGAATCGCACACGATGGCGTCGATGCCTTCATCGCCCAAGGCCTCCAATCGTGCCTGATTGGTGATGCTGCCCACCATCGGCTGGTCATCCAGCTTCCAATCGCCGGTGTGGTAAACGGTGGCGGCGGGGGTGCGGATCACCACCCCCTGTGATTCAGGGATAGAATGGGTGATGTCCACCAGCTCTAAATCAAAATTGCCCAGGGTAAAACGGGCGGAAAAGTCCAGGGTGTGGCGTTTAACCCGCGCCCCAAAATTGGTTTCCTTCAGCTTGTTTTCAATTAGCCCCATGGTAAAGGGGGTGGCGTACAGCGGGCATTTCAGATACGGCCACAGGCGGGTAATCCCGCCAATATGATCCTCATGCGCGTGGGTCAGCACCATGCCCAAAATCTTGCTGCCCTGATCCTCTAAAAACGCGGGATCGGGAACGGTCAGGTCAACCCCCGGCAATTGGATTGGATCGGCAAATCCCATGCCGCAGTCCAAAATAATCCATTGGTCGCCATAGCCATACAGGCTGAAGTTCGCCCCAATTTCCCCCACCCCGCCCAGCGGGATGAAAACGAGTTGATGGGGATCGGGCTTTTTGGTTTTGGTCATGAGGTCGATAGCAGTGGGTTATGAAATGATGGTTGGCTTAGGTTAGGCGGGTTTGTTGGATTTGGCTAGACGAAGCTGTTGGCTGGCCAACCAAAGGCCGCGCAGGGTTAGGTCGCCCACCAGTTGCAGTTGGGGCAGTTGGCGTTGCAAATCGGGAAAGAGGCTGGCGGCCAGCCCCCCCGTCGCCAAAATGGGCGTGCTGTCGGCCAAATGCAGCTCCGTCAGCAGGCCGCGCAGCAACCCCGCCAAGCCATACACATTCAGCCAGTACAATCCCGCCTGCATCGCGGTGGCGGTATCGCGCCCCAAATGGGGGGTGGCGGCAATCGGCACGTGGGGCAGGGGGGCGGCAATACGGCTGTGCAGGGCATCCTGCATCATCATGATCCCTGGCATAATCACCCCGCCGATAAGGGCGCCATCGGGGGCGGCGACTTCGATATTGGTGGCGGTGCCCATATCCAGGGTCAGGAAGGGGGGGCGATGATGCTGCGCCCGCCGATGACGTTCAGCAGGCGGTCAAGGCCAATGCTGTCGGGATTGCTTAGGCGTTGCGGTTGAATGGATAGCAGATCCGCCCGCGTCAGAATATGCGCCTCATGCCCCAAATGCTGGCGGCAGAAGTCGGCCAATGGCTGGTTGATGGCTGGCACCACGCTGGCAATCACCAGCTGGCGCAGATCCATGGCGGCCACCCCCGCATCCTGCAGCAGCGGTAACAGCCAGTCGGCATAGCCTTGCGGCGGGCAGTTGGGGTCGGTGGGTTTGCGCCAGCTGTGCCGAATTTGCCCCGATGGCGCAAACAGGGTGGCGACGATATGGCTGTTGCCAACCTCAAAACCAATCATCATCAGGCCTTATCCCTGTTGCGGTGACGGTTGTCGGTTGGCGTGGGGTTGGTGGTTTGATGGGTGGTGGGTTGATGGGGGCTTGCCTGATTGGGGGCGCGCAGCGAAACCTCCCCACTGCTAAACAGCTGTACCCGCCCATCGGTAAGGCGCAGTTGCAGGCGGCCATCATCCGCCACCGCCTCAAAGATTCCATCAATATTGGACACTCCTTGTAACAGGGTGACGGGTTGCCCCAATCCCCAGCCATAGGATAGCCAGCGTTGACGCAGCGCCGCCTGATCTGCCTGGGTTGCTGCCCCATGCCACTGTTGCCAAAGCATGGCCAGCGCATCGGTAAGATAGGCCGCTACAATGGCGGGGGTCACGGTGGTTAGGCCGGTGGCGGTGGCCAAATCGGTGGCGGCAAAGCTGCAATCCTGGGGGTGGCTGGCAATGTTGATGCCAATGCCGATGACCACCGCCGATTGGCTGGGGTGGCCGGATCTGGCAGCCCTAGCGACAGGTTCGACCAAAATGCCCGCGCATTTCTTGCCGTCAATCAACACATCGTTCGGCCATTTTAGCTGTAAGTGCGGAGCGGGGGCAGGGGCTTTGGCGGCAGTGGCGGCGTCATGCCAGATAGCCGTCAGGCCGTCCAACACCGCCAGGCTGGACAACATCGCCAACGCGCCCGCCTCCATCGGTGACGCGTCCATATCCAGCACATAGCTGATGGCCAGATTGCCCGCCCCCTGCTGCCAATCGCGGCCTTGACGGCCATAGCCAGCGGTTTGCGTGCGGGCAAAGATAATAGCGGGCAGCTTAAGTTGGTTGCGGCCAAACAAATCCTTGGCGGTCTTGCTGGTGCTCTCCAATTGGTCGAATCGCCAAAACTGCCAATCGCCAACCTGTTCAACAATCGCGCCATCAATTGGCTGGGTGGCCGCCGAGGCTTTGGATGGCTTAGATAGTGGGGAAGGTGGCGGTGACGACACGGCTCAACAGCTCCGTAACAGAAATCAACCCACCAACCATGGCAACCGTGATCAATAGAGTCAGCAGGGTGATGGCGATGGATGCGGGGCTGGCATTCAATTGCAACGGCGATGTGGTTGCGGTTGTGGATGCTTTTTTGTTTTTGCTGGCGGCGCCCTGGCTGTAATCGGCGGGGTCAATATAGGCTGCCTTAGCCACTTTCAGATAGTAAAAGGCGCCGATAACGGTGGCCAACAGGGCGATAAGGGTTAGCAGCACATAGCCCTGCCCAAAAACCGCTAGCAGCAGGTACAGCTTACCCAAAAAGCCAGCCAGCGGCGGAATGCCCGCCAGCGATACGATAAACAGCGCCAATGCGCCCGCCCAGGCGGGATGGGTCGCCGACAGGCCGCGCAGCTGAGCAATCGTGCTGAGGGGGGTCATGATGGGGGTGCTGGCAGCAGATGACACGGCCGCCTTCTCATGAAAGGCCAACAGAATGGTGAAAATGCCAACGCTGGCCACCACATAGGTTAGGGCGAACAGCAGCAGGGCGGGCAGGCCACTGACGCCGACGGTGATGCCCAGCAGCATGTAGCCAGCCTGGGCAATCGCGCTGAAGCCCAGCAGGCGTTTCAGCTTTTCCTGCCGCAAGGCGCCCAAGCTGCCAATCAACAGCGATGCGATGGCCAGCAAGGCAATCAGCGGTTGCCATTGGCTAATCAACGGATACAGCGGGCTAAACAGCACCAGCATAAACAGGCCAAGCCCTGCCAGCTTGCCCGCGGTGGCAAACAACATGGTCACGGGGGTTGGTGCTCCCTCATAAACATCGGGTGTCCATAGGTGAAACGGCACAGCCGCCAGCTTAAAGGCAATGCCCGCCAACACAAACAGCATCGCGGCCTGTTCAGGAATGGCCATGGTTTTGCCCGCCAAATGATGGGCAATCTCCGCAAAGTTTAGCCCGCCCGTTAGGCCGTAAAGCAGGGCGATACCAAACAGCAAAAGCCCTGAGGCCACCGATCCCAATAGGAAATATTTTAAGCCAGCCTCAGCCGATTGGCGATTGTCGCGCTGAAAGGCGGCCAAGACGTAAAAGCTAAGGCTTTGCAGCTCTAGCCCCAGATAAAGGGTCAGGAAATGGTTGGATACCAGCATCAATTGCATGCCCAGGGTGGCAAACAGCACCAGCAAGACAAATTCGCCCTTCGCCAACCCCTGTGCCCGCAACCAACGGGCGGATGTCGCCAGGCAACAAAGGCTTAACAGGGGGATAGTAGCGTTCAGCAGCAACGACAGGGGCGTTACCGCCAACAAATGGCTTATGCCAGAGGGCAAGGCGATTGGGGCTGTATCACAAACCAGGCGGGCATAAAGGCTGGCGATCGCGCTGACACTGCTGGCTACCAAGGCCAGCTCCCCCAGCTTGCAAATGGTGCGATAGCGCCCACGCGCATCAAACGCCACCATCAGAACCAGCACCAGCCCTGCAATCAGCAGGGTTAATTGCGGCATCAGCCCGCTGGCAAAAAGTAGGGTGCTGATGGTGCCATCACCAATGTTGATGCTAGGGTCAAGGAAGGTCATGGAAACACTGCCGGTAAAGAAACTTTGGGGAAAAGCTGTGGGGTCAGGCCGCTGCTATCACCAATGTTGATGCTAGGGTCAAGGAAGGTCATGGAAACACTGCCGGTAAAGAAACTTTGGGGAAAAGCTGTGGGGTCAGGCCGCTGCTATAGCTTAACACCGTTTGACTGGCGCCCTCCAAAACCTGCAACAGCGCGTTGGGTTGCAGGCCTATCCACAACACCGCCACCGCCAGCATGGTCAGCATCACGGCTTCACGGGGGCGCAAATCGGTGGCCAGCGCGGTATCGGGATGGTTGGCATCGCCCAGCATGACGTTGCGATACAGGCGAAGGCTGTACCAGGCGCCCAGGATGGTGCCCGTTCCCGCCAACAGCGCCAACACGGGGCTGGCACGATAGCTGCCCATCAGCGCCAAAAATTCGCCGACAAAGCCTGAGGTGCCGGGCAGGCCGATGGAGGCCATCACGAAGAACAAAAAGAAAAAGCTGAAGTACGGCATCTTGCGCACCAGCCCACCGAGGGAGGCTATGTCGCGGGTGTGAAAACGGTCGTACAGCACCCCAACGCACAGGAATAGGGCGGCGGCGGTCAGACCGTGGCTGATCATCTGGGTAATCGCCCCCTGCAACGAAAACAGGTTGTTGGCGGCCATCCCCAAAATCACCACCCCCATATGCGCTACCGAGGAATAGGCAATCAGCTTTTTCATATCCTGCTGCGCCAATGCAACCAGTGAGGTGTAGATGATGGAGATAATCGCCAGCCCCGCCAACACCCAGGCCAAATCCTGGCTAGCCTGCGGCAGCAGCGGCATCGACAGCCGCAAAAAGCCATAGGCACCCATCTTAAGCTGAATACCGGCCAGCAGCACAGAGCCGCCGGTTGGCGCCTGAACATGCGCATCGGGCAACCAGGTGTGGAACGGCCACAACGGCACCTTAACCGCAAAGCTGGCAAAAAAGGCAAACCACAGCAGCCGTTGGATATTCAGGGCAATCGGGTTCTGCTGCACATAGGCCAGCAAGTCAGGCAGGTTGGAGGTGCCCGCCTGTTGATACAGGTATATCAGGGCAACCAGCATCAGGACGGAGCCAGCCAGGGTGTAAAGGAAGAATTTAAAGGCGGCGTAGGTGCGATTCTCCCCCCCCCAAATCCCGATGACGATAAACATCGGGATTAACATCGCCTCAAAAAACACA
>CAISOG010000208.1 GCA_903887035.1 uncultured Holosporaceae bacterium
CGGCAGGGGGACAACCGTATCCTGGTACAGCTGCCCGGTGTTGACAGCCCCGAACATATCAAAAGCCTGCTAGGGAAAACCGCCAAGCTGACCTTTCACCTGGTGGAATCGGTTGGCAACGCCGCCATGCCCAAACAGGGCGTGATAAGCGCTGATACCATGACGGTGCCTGGCGAAGAAATGGGGCAACAGTTGCCGTTGGAATATCAGCTGCGTCGTCAACCACTGGTGGATGGCGCCGACTTGGTTGACGCAAGAGCGACGTTTCAAGAGGGGCAACCGGTTGTTTCCTTTAAGTTTAATCAGCAGGGCGCCAGGCTGTTTGGCCAGGCGACTAAGGAACATACCCAACGTTTAATGGCCATCGTGCTGGACAATAAGGTCATCAGCGCCCCGCGCATTAACGAACCTATTTTGGCGGGCAGTGGGATTATCAGCGGCAATTTCACCGCCGAAAGTGCCAAAGATTTGTCGCTGCTGTTGCGCTCTGGCGCCCTGCCCGCGCCGCTGAATGTTATTGAGGAACGGACGGTTGGGCCCAGCCTAGGCGCGGATTCGATTGCTAAGGGTAAGCTGTCGGGTCTTATCGCCCTATCGTTGGTGGCGGTTTTCATGCTGTATTTCTATCGCTTTTTTGGTCTGCTGGCCAATGTGGCCTTGGTCATCAACCTGGTGCTGGTTGTTGGGCTGTTGGCGATGTTGCAAGCCACCCTGACCCTGCCTGGGATTGCGGGCATCATCCTGACCATCGGGATGGCGGTGGATGCCAACATCCTGATTTATGAACGGATTAAGGAGGAGGTTCGGCGCGGCCGCACCCCGATTGCCGCCATTGATGCAGGCTTTGGTGGTGCCACCCGCACCATTATCGATTCCAACCTAACCACCATGATTGCCGCGGTATTTCTGTTCATCATGGGGTCGGGGCCGATTCGTGGCTTTGCCGTGACCCTGTTGTTCGGTATCATCACCACGGTCTTTTGTGCCGTTATGGTCACCCGCCTGTTGGTATTGGGCTGGTTCCGCCGCGCTAAGCCAAAAGCGTTGCCGCTTTAATTGCTAAATCGCAAAGCTGCTGCCGCATCCACAACTGCTGGCCGCATTGGGATTGGTTACCACAAAGCCTGCATGCATCATCGTTTCCTGATAATCGACCACTGAACCACCTAATAGGCTGAGCGAGGTTTGGTCGATGACCAGGGCGACATCGCCGTTGCGAAATACCAGGTCTTCTGAATCCCTTGGTGGCACAGCATCCTCATCAAAGGATTCCAGATCAAATTGATATTGAAAGCCTGAACAGCCGCCGCCCGCAACGCTAAGCCGCAGATTCAGGTTCGGCCTGGCATCCTTAAGCCTTAACGCACGAATACGGTTGGCGGCCGCATCGCTAAGCTGCACCACCGCGGGCGCCGCATGGACAGGCGCGGTGGAGGAATGATCGCCAGCATTAGCAACGCTTTGGTTTTCTAAAGTCACCTTACGGACTCCCCGACTCATGTCTAAAAGTTGCGACGCCTTGGCTATTGCCCTAAAGCTTATGCATTATCATATAAGCTAACATAGGATTTTTACAACCGATGTCATTCCCTCTGCCCTCCCCCGGCGGCCAGCCGTTCATCTTTTTGGCCAGCTATGCCTGCAACCCCGCGCTAAGCCGTGGCCGCGGGGTGATGGAGGAGGTGGATGAGGGGCGATCGCTGTTTCAACGTGACCGCGACCGCATCATCCATTCCACCGCCTTTCGCCGCCTGGAGTACAAAACCCAGGTTTTTGTGAACCATGAGGGGGATCACTACCGCACCCGCCTGACCCACACGTTGGAGGTGGCGCAGGTTGCCCGCACCATTGCCCGCAGCCTGCAACTGAATGAGGATTTGGCGGAAACCGTCGCGCTGGCGCATGATTTGGGGCACCCCCCCTTTGGCCATGCGGGTGAGGAGGCGTTGAATCACTGCATGGCCAGCTATGGCGGCTTTAACCACAACGACCAAAGCTGCCGCGTGCTGACCTTTCTGGAGCAACGCTATGCCAGCTTTGATGGGTTGAACCTGAGCTGGGAAAGCCTGAGCGGTCTGGTCAAACACAATGGCCCCATTACCGATACCCGCGGCCTGCCCCATATTGCCAGCGTTAACCGCGATTGGGATTTGGCGCTGGCCGACCATGCCAGCCTAGAGGCGCAGGTGGCAGCCCTGGCCGATGACATCGCCTATCACACCCACGATCTGGACGATGGTATCCGCGCCGGCTTTTTTACCCTGACCGATCTGGCCGCCGCCTTTCCCCTAATTGCTGACGTGGTGACGGAGGTTGATGCACTGTACCCCCAGCTGGCCGCTAAGCGTAACGCCGATACCCGCCGCCAGCATGAGGTGTTGCGACGCCTGATGCGACTGGTCATCCGTGATTTGATGCACAACAGCCAAGAACTTTTGGAAAAAACCAAGCCAGCCAGCCTGGCCGATGTGTACCAGGCTGGTCAAAATCTGATTAGCTTTTCGCAACCCATTATGGACTATTACAACCAGCTGCGCCCGTGGTTGATGCACCATATGTACCGCCACCAGCAGGTCAACACCATGACGGATCGCGCCAAACAGGTGGTTGCCAAGCTGTTTGATGCCTTCATGGCCGATGAGCAGCGGCTGCCCGAACGATGGCGTGAAAAATTAAGAGGCCTTGACGAGGCCGGCCGCGCCCGCCAAATTAGCGATTATATCGCGGGCATGACCGACCGTTATGCTCTGGACGAATACAGCCGTTTATTGTAACGTTATCTAAGTTTTTTTTGTTTTTTCTTTTTTGCAGGAAGGCCTCCTATGTTTTGTTCTTTGCCCACAAAAATAGGAAGAAATCATCTTTCGACATTCTTATTTCCTACAATTGTCATTGCCTTTTTTGCAATCTACCCCATGAAAACCTGGGCACAATCTGCCACAGCGGCATCCGCTGTGCCTGACACCATGCAGGTTGCCGATCTGATTACTGCCGCAAAATCGGGTGACCCAACCGCGCAAATCGCCCTTGGGAAACGTTATGCATACGGCAACGGCATTGAAAAAAACAGGGAATTGGCGCGTGAGTGGTTGGGCAAAGCCGCGGATCGCAATTTTGGTTTGGCAATGGTTGAGCTGGGCAAATTGCTTTACAACGATGGAACCAATACTCCAGCCGACCGTATATTGGCCTATAAATGGCTGACTTTGGCTGAATCAAAGGGTTACAGCCTGTTTTCTGAGGAGGCAAAGCGGCTTAAACAGCAATTGATGGCCGCCATGACTAATGATGAAGTTTTTGAGGGGCAAAAGGCTGCCCAAGAATGGCTGCCTGCTGTTAACCCCGCCGTTCTTCCGCCCACGACGACTAATGCGCCCACAAAACCAGCGCCCAGCAATCCAATCGCCCCTACCCCATCCAAATAGGGCTGGCGATATAATGCAATCCAAAGTGACGTCCGTCTAATCCATGAAAATTGCCACCTGGAACGTCAATTCGATCCGCAGCCGTATCACCCATTTGCAAGACTGGCTGGCCGCTACCCAACCCGATGTGGTGTTGTTGCAGGAATTGAAATGCACCGCCGACGATTTCCCGCTGCTGGCCGTCCAGGGGGCGGGCTATGAGGCAACCGTGCTGGGGCAAAAAACCTGGAACGGGGTTGCGGTGCTAACCCGTCAGAGCAACCCCCACAAACCCGAAATCACCCTAAATAGCCTGAATTTGCCCGATGATACCGCCGCCCGCTATCTGGAAGTACAGGTTGGTCAGTTTCGCTTGGCCTCCGTCTATGTACCCAATGGTCAAAGCCTGGATTCCGAAAAATTTTCCTACAAATTAAGCTTTCTAACCGCCCTGGAGCAACGGCTAAGCGCGCTATTGGCCACCGAATTGCCCGTGGTGGTTGGCGGCGACTTTAACATTGCCCCCGCCGCCAATGATGTCTATGACCCCCGCCGTTTTGATGGGGATGTGCTGTACGCCATGCCCGTGCGTCAAGCCTGGCGGCGCATGATTAACCAGGGGTGGATTGATGGCCTACGCCTGCAACACCCGCAACAACAGCTGTTCACCTGGTGGGACTATCGCGGCAATGCCTGGCCAGCGGGTCACGGGTGCCGCATCGACCATCTGCTGCTCAGTCCCGCCGCCGCCAACCTGCTGCGCACCGCGGGGGTGGATAGTGACCAGCGCGCCTTGGAGCAACCGTCCGATCACGCGCCAGTCTGGGTTGAACTGGCTTAGGTCATTGTGTTAGCTTGTAGCAATGTCCAAATATCGCAACCCCTTTAGCCAATGGAATGATGTTATCATTCGTTTTGCTGAAACTACAGCTGATTTACAGGCTGTGGTTGATCTCAACGCCCCTTTTTATGGCGCGATCAATTTTCCCCTAGAACATGAACAACGGCTGTGGAATCAGCACCCCTTTGGCATTATCACCCTGTGGCTTGGCGATCGTTTGATTGGGGAAACCAGAATTTGGCCAGTAACCCCGTTGGATGCGATTCATTACCAATCAGGCCAACTTAGCTTTGCAGATATGATGCCCATTCCCTATCAACAAACCGTTGAGGCGGGCGGATGGAGCCATTGGTACATCGGCAACCTGCTGTTGGATCTTGAATATCGCGCCCTGCCCAAAAGCAGCCCTCTGCCCTGGCTGCTGGCTGCCGCGATAGAGCTTTGGCGTGACAAAAACCCCATTCGCTTTCCCGCCGAAGTTTTCACATCGGCTTATTCGGGTGAGTCGGATGCGATGCTGCGACGCTTTGGCTTTATGGAGGTGGCTCCAGCGGGCAGCCTTCCCCTGCTTTCTGGTAACGCGATGTTTCGCCGCCAGGCCGACACCATGGAAGATCTTATCCGCCCCTTTGCCCAACGTCTGCCAATGCGATCGGCCGATTAGCTAGGCCAACCCCCGTATCGGTTTGGGCGCGTCCGTCAAAAAAGCTGTTTACCCTCACCGCTTAGCTGCTATCCTGTCGCCTTATACACCCCACCCCCTTTTAGCTTACTCGACCCGCATTCCATGACTGTTATCACCCGTTTTGCCCCATCCCCCACTGGCATGTTGCATTTGGGGGGCGCGCGCACCGCCCTGTTTTGCTATCTGTTCAGCAAGCATATGGGCGGCCAATTCCTGCTGCGGGTTGAGGATACCGATAGAGAGCGTTCGACGCCTGAGGCAACCCAGGCGATTTTGAATGGCATGCGCTGGCTGGGGCTGGCATGGGATGGCGATGTGGTCTATCAAAGCCGTAACCAGGCGCGCCACGCCGCGGTGGTGCAGCAGCTGTTGGACGCGGGTAAGGCCTATCGATGCTACGCCAGCCCTGAGGAGTTGGAGGAGATGCGGGCAAGCGCGATGGCGGCGGGGCTATCCCCCCGCTACGACGGCCGTTGGCGCGATCCCGCCCCCAACACCCCAATTCCGGATCGGCCGCCCGCAATACGGCTTAGGGCGCCGCAAACGGGCAGCACGGTGGTCAACGACCTGATTCAGGGGCGGATTGAGGTGGATAACAGCCAGCTGGACGACATGGTTTTGTTGCGCAGCGATGGCACCCCCACCTATATGCTGTCGGTGGTGGTGGATGATCACGATATGAACATTACCCATGTGATTCGCGGCGCCGACCACCTGACCAACAGCTTTCGCCAAGTCCAGCTGTATCAGGCGATGGGCTGGCCGATACCCGAATTTGGCCATATCCCCCTGATTCACGGCAATGACGGCCAAAAACTGTCGAAACGGCATGGGGCGATGGGGTTGGATGCCTATCGCGCCATGGGAATTTTGCCGATGGCGATGCGCAACTATCTGCTGCGGCTTGGGTGGGGGCATGGCGATGATGAGATTATCAGCGATGCCCAGGCCATCGAATGGTTCGACCTTAGCGGGGTTGGCAAGGCGCCCGCCCGCTATGACCTGGACAAATTGCTGTACCTGAACAGCCACTATATGAAACAGCTGCCGCCCGATGCGCTGATGCAGGCGTTGCAGCCGTTTTTGGCAGAATGGAAGCAGGAACGGTTCGGCCAACCCCTGCTGCCCGACGATTTGGCGCGGGTGCAGGCCTTGCTGCCCGCCCTGCTGCAACGGGCGCAAACCCTGGTCGAGCTGACGGAGGGCAGCGATTTTCTGCTGAACCCCCACAGGCCAACCCCGGATGAGGCGGCAGCGGCCAAATTGGCTGAGGCCAACAGCGCGGGGGTGCTTAGCGCGCTGGCCAATCGTTTTGATCAGCGGCAACCAACCGCCGCGGCCGATTTTGAATCGACGGTTAAGGAACTGGCCAATGATCTGGGCAAAAAAATGCCTGAGGTGGCGATGCCGCTGCGCGCCGCGCTGACAGGTCGATTGCAATCGCCCGCGGTGGGCGAAACCTGCGCCGCCCTCGGTCTGCAACGGGTGTTGGAGCGGTTAAGGGCTGCGTAGCGACTGTGTAGCAACGTTGCAGCGGCTTGCGCCTGCGCTACGGATCCTAATGACAGCCAATGGTGCAGCTGCTTTGTTCGACTTGCAGGGTGCAATGGCGAAGACCAAACTGTTCCTGCAACGCGTGCTGCACCTGCTGCAAAAACGCATCGCCGGGGTGGCCATCGGGCATGATCAAATGCCCCGTCAGGGCGTGATCGTTGGTGCTTAACGCCCAAATATGCAAATCATGCACCGCGCTGACCCCTGGTTGATTGGCCAATAAAGCCTCCACCTCCGCCAGCGGCACGCCAGACGGCACCCCATCCAGAATCAGGGTGGTTGCCTCCCGCAGCAGGCGCATGGTGCCAACCGCAATCAGGGCGGCAATCAACAGGCTGGCCACGGGATCGACCCACCACCACCCTGTCAGCCAGGATAGCCCCCCCGCCACCACCACCCCAACCGACACCAACATATCGGTCAGCATGTGCAAAAACGCCCCATGCACGTTCAAATCATGCTGATTTTCGCGATGCAGCCGCCAGGCGGTCAGGCCGTTGATGACCACGCCGACGCCCGCCACGATCATCACCACCTCCCCCACCACCATTTTGGGATGAAACAGGCGATCAACCGCCTCAACCACAATCGCCAACATCGCCAACATAATCAGCATGCCGTTGCCCAGGGCGGCCAGAATGCTGGTGCGGCGCAACCCATAGGTGAAACGCACGGTTGGCTTCCTGCTGGCCAATTTGGCAGCCAGCCAGGCTAAGGCCAGCCCCAACACATCGCCAAAATTGTGCCCCGCATCGGCCAACAGCGCGACCGAATTGACCCACAGCCCTGTGACCACCTCAACCACCACAAACAACAGATTCAGGCCAATACCCCAGTATAACGCCTGGGCAAAACTGTCCTGCCCACCAACCGCATGATGATGGTGGTGGTGATCATGATGGTGGTGTGGGGATGCAGACATAAAATTATCCTGGCAAAAATACGGTGTTTCGGCAACAAATCGCCAGAGAAATCGTTAAAATGATGATTTTGCAGACAGATGCATGCAGGCAGCCCACCATTTTAACAGCCTATTAAGACTGACACCCTAAGGTAAACATATTGCATAGCAGCATAATTCGATGTTGTATCTCTTAGGCGGCCTTCTCGCCACTTTTCAAAGGAATTACGCGATGACCAAGTCCTCTACCCCTGGTGCCCCCACCCCAAAGCTTAACGAACACAGCCTTAGTGATGTGCGCAAAAGTGCTACGCTGATTGACAATTTGACGGGCATACGTTTTGAACTGCCCCTGATTGATGGCACCCTGGGGCCAAAGGTGATTGATATCCGCAAATTGTACACGGATTCAGGCTATTTCACCTATGACCCCGCCTTTATGTCGACCGCCAGCTGCGAG
>CAISOG010000209.1 GCA_903887035.1 uncultured Holosporaceae bacterium
AGGGGTCTTTGCCCATCAGATAGTTGTTGACCACAAACGACCAGATTAAATCGTTGGCGCGCAGCATGTTAAAGGTGGTGGCCATCGCCTTGCCTTCTAAATAGCCTGTTTTGGCCATTTTTTCGTCCAACGCGGCCAACTGTTCCTCATCGATAAAGACCTCCAGGTCGCCGGCTTCGGTAAAATCAACCAGGGTGGTGAAATAGGTGGCACTGGCAACCGGCGATTTCTTCTGGCTGGCCAGATAGGATAGGGTGCAGGCCAACAGGGTGCCGCCAATGCAATAGCCGATAACGTTAATGCTTTCTTCGCCAGTCGCTTGGGTAACAGCATCCAGTGCGGTTAAAACGCCGTCGGTCATGTAGGTGTCAAAGCCAACATCAATGTGGCGTTCGTCTGGGTTAACCCATGACACCACAAAGGTGGTGTGCCCCTGATCAACCGTCCATTTCAAAAAGGAATTTTTGGCCTGCAAATCAAGAATATAGTATTTGTTAATCCATGGTGGAACAACCAAAAGCGGGCGCTTGGCGACCGTTTCGGTGCTGGGGCTGTACTGGATCAGTTGAAACAAATGATTCTGGAAAACAATTTTGCCGGGGGTGGTGGCAATGTTTTCTCCAACCTTAAAGGCGGTCAGGTCGGTCATTTTGATGTTCAGTTGTCCACCGCCAGATTCCAAATCATCCAGCATGTTGTTCAAACCCTTAACCAAATTCTCCCCGCCGCTTTCTAGGGTGGCACGCAGGACTTCAGGGTTGGTTGCCCAAAAATTGCTGGGCGCAATGGCATCGGTCAGTTGGCGGGTGTAAAACTCAATTTTATGGCGGGTTTTTTCATCCAACCCATCAACTTCTGACATGACCGTGTTGATATACTTACTGGTCAACAGATAGCTTTGTTTAACGAAATCAAACCAGCTGTTTTCTTCCCACGCATGGTCGCGAAAACGCTTGTCCCCTGGTGGCGGGGCGATAACCGATTCGCCTTGCTCCCCCAAGGCTTTCAGCCATGAATTTTGCCACAGCTGATACGCTTCCTGACCCCAGGCGATTTGCTTTTCCATCAAGCCAACGGGATCTTGCCATAATTGCATACCCGCCTCGGCAAAGGCCTTGCCAATGCTGCTAAGGTCGGCCAGCACCATGGTGGCATCAGAACTGTTGGAACGCCCCAAAGCCTCCCCCATGATTTTTTGCATCCGCATGGTGGCGTTGGTAAAGGCCTCGGCCAGCTCAATCGGATCGATCATCTTGGTTTCCTGGTCAAAATTATGGTTGGGGGATGCTGAGGAATTGCTCATGAGAAAACCTGAAAAAAATTAAGGTGGGGCAGGGGGATAGGGGCAATGAAAGAAATAGTTTAAGCGAACGAAACTTGGCAATTTTGATTTTGAATTTGACCATCGATTTATTCATAGACCGTTGTATCATCCTTGCCAAGAGTGATGCAAATTGCCAGTTTATGGACGCTGTTTAACCATCATCCTAAGCCGCACGAAAATCTTTCAAAGAATCGCATTGGGTGCTATGCAGGACTGACCATGCCAAATCATCGTACCAAACGACGCCTATCCTTTTTTTCGGTAACCGCCCTGTTATCGGCAGGGCTTGCCGTGATTCCGTCGGCGTTTGTCAAGGCGGATGGGGCAGGGTTGTTGCCTCTGGATCTGAACAGCGCCAGCATTGCTGAGGGTTTGCCGCCCCCCCCACCGCCGCCCCCTGCATCAGTTCAAGAAATGCCTTCTGAGAAGCAGGCTAAGCCCGCAACATCAGATGGCGCAAATCTGTTATCGTTGGATTTGGATCAAAACAGTATTGCGGAGGGGTTGCCGAAACCCGCGCCAGCTCCAGCACCAGTTACGCAGGCTACCCCCGTCGTTAAAGTGGAGGGGACAGAGAAGTTACAGCTAGAGCTGGATAGTACCAGCATTGCCGAGGGATTGCCCAAGCCAGCCCCTAAGGCAGCGGCTCCAGCGCCAGTTGCCCAAACTGCACCCGCAACATCGGATGGCACGAATCTGTTATCGTTGGATTTGGATCAAGACAGTATTGCTGAGGGATTGCCAAAGCCAGTGCAGCCACAACCTGTTGCCCAAACTGCCCCCGTTAAAGCCGAGGGAAGCGAGAAGTTACAGCTAGATTTGGATAGTACCAGTATTGCCGAGGGATTGCCAAAGCCAGCCCCTAAGGAAGGGGCTCCAGCGCCAGTTGCCCAGCCTGCCCCCGTTAGAGCAGAAGGAAGCGAGAAGTTACAGCTAGAACTGGATAGCGCCAGTATTTCGGAGGGGATTGCGCCGCCGCCAGCCTCTAAAGCTGTGGTCGATGTTCCCCCTCAGCCTTCACAACCTGCCGCCCAAGTCGCTGTATCAGCCCCCGAAGCGGCCGCGGTTAATCCAGCGCCACCAGCCCCGCTGGTGCAACCTGCTCCTTCAGCACCGCCAACGCCTGCAAGTCCAGCCATTATTGCCACCGTGCCGCAGCCAACGCCAACATCAACGCCTGCGCCCAAAGCTGCCGTGAACGTAATGCCGCCCGCCCCAGCATACGCCAGCCCGCCAAGACCTGCACCAAGACCGACTCCCCGCAATGCCAGCAATGATGTGTTCGAAACAATGCGGCAGCAGGGCAGCCAGTCACCCTATACGGTGCCCAACCCTGAACCGCGGCCAATGGCCAGCAATACCACCCCCCCGATTCAAACCCTGCGATCCCCCAACCGCGCGCGCAGCGAATCATGGGATAATTTCATGAGTGACAGCCGCCAGCAGGGGGGGGTTCCGAATAAAGCACCAGAGGCATCCATGACGCCTGTGCCGCAAGCCGTCCAACCTGCCGCACCGGTGGCCAAATCAACCTTGGCACCTGTGACGCCAGCTGTATCGACCACAATGACCTCACCAACGACTTCAGCGCCGACGCCGGCTGTTAGCAATATAGCCCCGACCCCATTAACAGAAGAACAGTCGACTTATCCCAAGCTAAGCAGTCAGGATAGTCGCCCGCAGGCGCAGCTTAGCGCGCAGGATCGCGAAAATCTGCGTCAACAGCTGGAATCAGAGCGGGTAGAATCCAATAAGGTTGCGGGACAGGGTGCCCCAGCAGCTTCAGCAGCCCCTGCCGCCGCCCCCCAAAAAATGCCCTCAGCCAGCCTAGAAGACGTTTATCAAAAACAATTGGTGGCCTCGTCCAGCACGGTAACAACCCTAACCGCTGGTGTGGAGCGGGATCGCGTGTTGGCGCCTAAGCGGGCTGATAGTGGTGGTGCATCCGCCAATGATGGCGCCGCTGGCAACATGGCCACCCAAACCGCAACAGCGGCCAAAGATACCAAAATTATTACCAGCGCCAGCCTGCCCATGCAGTCGTCATCGCTAAGCCGCGTGGATTTTGATGGAAAATCAACCGTCATTTCGGCGCAGGCCAAAGCGCAGTTGCGGGAGGTTTATCGCGGCTATCAGCAAAGTAACACGGAAATTGAGGTGATTGGCCTTTACCAGCCTAAGAGTGACGATGCCCCCCGTGTGATTAGTGGCGGCGCCAAAAATTCAGGCGATAGCGATAACGCTGGCCTTGCTGCCCGCCAGGCTGAGGCAGTTTCCGCCCATCTGTTGCAACTTGGGGTGCCGATGCAATCGGTGAATATCATCGTGCGGGCGGCCGAAGCGGGGCAGGGCGATGGGTCGGGCAGCTGGGTTGAAATTCAGCGCGGCTCTGGCAATTAAACACACAAAAACAGTTTGATGAAGCCTGTTCTTTAAGTGATTTTTGAACGCTGATTAAGTGCCGTCGAAGGTTGCGCCCACGTGGTCAATAGGGTTGCCAATCTAACTCTCGCCCTGCGCCTTGCTAAAGGCATCTTTGCCGTCAAAGCGATAGAGTTTTTCCAGATGCATCCAGCTGACCTGGTCATGCAGGTGGCTTAGCAATTTTTGCACCGCCTCATCCGTCACGGGGGTGGCGGGGTTGCGCGCCACAAAGCGGCAACGCCAATGATCGACCAGATCGGTGTTGGGGTTGTTTTCGGGGTACACCACCGTGCCACGGCTGGAAATCAGTTTCAGCTGCCAATCGCTATCCGCACAGTGCGCCTCCAACCGCTGCCCCAGCTCATAGACATAGCCGATATAGTCCACATAGACGTCCAACCCGACCAGTTCGCGCACAGCGGGATGGTGATCTCTATCGCCCTCCGCCGCCAGGGTGATGTTGCTGTAGATGCGCGGATCCACCCCGGGCAGGGCGTTGCCCAGATTGCTGATGATGCGGTCAACATAGGCGTTGGTGCTGACCCCCTGACCTTTGGGTGCCAGATCGCCAGTCAGATCTTGCCCGCCCGCCAGGGTTACAAACACCGCGCTTTCGATGCGGTTGGCATGGTCGAATAAGCCCAGGTGACGCAGCATC
>CAISOG010000210.1 GCA_903887035.1 uncultured Holosporaceae bacterium
GAGCAAAGCGCCGCATCCTTGCTGTTGACTTGGCTGCAAGAATCGACATCTTCTTGCTAAATGACCAAAGATACCCCCCCCGCCCCTATCCCTACCGACTCGACCACCCAATGTGGCTATATCGGCCTGGTTGGCTTGCCCAACGCGGGCAAATCGACCCTGGTTAACCTGTTGGTTGGCGAAAAGGTCAGCATTGTCAGCGCCAAACCGCAAACCACCCGCAGCGTGGTGTTGGGCATCGCCCACCATGGCGGCATGGAATTGGTGTTGGTCGATCTGCCTGGCTTTACCGTCAGCCGCAAGGCGGAGGTCAAAAAGCTGCGCAGCGCCTGGGCAGAGGGGATTGAGCAGGCCGATGAGCTGTTGGTGCTGGTCGATGCCAGCCAGCCGCATCAACAAAGCCTGCCGATATTGGTGACGATGGTGGGGCAACAGCGGCGGCCAATTACCGTTGCCCTCAACAAAATTGATTTGGTGCCAAAGCCACAGCTGCTGCCCCTGCTAGCGGAATGGCAAGCCCGCCTGGCTGAGTTGGGCATGGCCGACCAACCCATCTTTCTTATCTCCGCCAAAACCGGCAGTGGGGTTCCCGAATTGTTGGCGCATTGGCAACGCCGCCTGCCGCCTAGCCCATGGATGTTTGGGGGAGAGGTGGTGACGGATCAGGAGGCGCCCACCCGCGCCGCTGAACTGACGCGTGAGGCGATGATGCACCTGCTGAAAGACGAGCTGCCCTATAACGTGCAGGTGGTGACCGAAGTGTTTAAGCCGCTGCGACGGGGACGCTATCGGATTGAGCAGGTGATACGGGTGGCCATTCCCCGCCATCAGGCCATGGTGGTTGGGCATCAGGGCGATATGGTGCGTCGCATCGGCCTGCGTGCCCGCCTGGGCATTCAGGCGGCGATGGAGATGGATTGCGATCTGTTCCTGCGCGTGCTGGTCGCCAAAAAGGGAACGCAGGGCTAATCGCGCCCATCCTAGCAGGGTCGTTTATCGTTGTCTTGGGCTTGTATATACCTGATCGCTTAAGTCTCCCGCTCCCGCGCGGATAATGGAGGATTATGGGAAGGATTATGGGGCTGATTGGGGCTGGTATGGGGTTGTTTGGCTTTGTTGGCTTTATCAAACTGTTTGGGCGCAGGCAGTTTGGGCTTACCAGCGGGCAGGCCGCGCAGCGTTACCCGATCGGGCAGCCGCAAATCAACCGTGGTGATGGGGGGGCTAAGGCGGCTAAGCTGGGCGGGGCTATCCTGCCCCCGTTTGTCCAGCGATACGAATTTGGCTAGGGCGGCGGTGGGATCCAGCTCTGGCAATTTGATGGTCACCCCGTTGTCCAGCTGCAAATCCCAACGGCGATTGCCAACCCAGCTGGCGGTTTTAATCCGTTCCCGCAGCATCGGCTGGCTGGCCAACAGGTGATCCAGCTGTGACCATTGTTTCGATGCGCCATTGCCAACCAACAGGATAAATTGTTGAAAAGCGAGGGTTAGGGGGGCGTTGAGCACCATCCCCTCAGCGTTCATCAGCTTAACCCGCCCCTGCTGTTGCAACAGGGCGACCGGTTGCCATTCTTGAATATCCACCACAACCTGTTGCCGAACCCAGTCGCGCCGCAAATGCACCTGGCGCACCCAGGGCAGTTGTTTGATTTTGTTGGCGGCCAGTTGCAAATTGATCCGCCCCATCGCATCGCCCTTTTCAAAGGGCAGGTTGGCCACCACCTCCGCCTGACCCAAATAATGGGTGCCCGTAACCACAATGTCCTGAACAGGAAAATGGGGCTGGCTGATGGATGACGGGGGTGGGGGTGAGGACGGGGGATTGTCGGCCAAGGA
>CAISOG010000211.1 GCA_903887035.1 uncultured Holosporaceae bacterium
AAAAATCCCCTATCAATTGCGGGCGGATGGCAAGCAAATTTATGTGGCCGAATCAAAGGTCGGTGGGCTGCGCCTAAAGCTGGCCGCTGATGGTATTCCAGGCGGCGGCAGTGTGGGTTACGAAATTTTTGATAAGGGGGAGGGGTTTGGCGCCTCATCCTTTATCCTGAATGTTAAGCATGTGCGCGCCTTGGAGGGGGAATTGGCGCGCAGCATCCGTGCGATGGACAGCGTGGCGGCGGCGCGCGTGCATCTGGTTCTGCCCCAACGGGAATTGTTTAGCCGTGAGACGCAGGCGCCCAGTGCATCGGTGGTGCTTAAACTTCGCCGCACCTTGGATCGTGGCCAAATCAATGCTGTGCAGCATCTTATCGCGGCGGCGGTGCCGCAATTGCAACCAACCCAGGTGGTCATTGTCGATGATCGCGGCAATATGCTGGCGGCTGGCTTTGAAGATCCCAACAGCAGCTCAACGGTTATTCAGCGCAGCAATGAGTTGCGGCAAAATACCGAAATGCGCCTTAGCAGCGCGATTGAACAGTTGCTGGCAAAATCCTTGGGCAGCAATAATGCTAAGGTGCAGGTGTCGGCCGAGCTGGATATGCAACGCATCACCACCAATCGTGAAAAATTCGATCCTGAAAGTAAGGTTGAGCGGTCAACCCAAAACAACAACGAAAGCAGCCAAGAAAATAATAAGGAGGGTTCAAGTGCGGTCAGTGCGGGCAGCAACTTACCCGCCACCACGACCGGCGGTGCGGCAGCCCCCCAAAACTCACAAAACAGCCAAAGCAACCGTACGTCTGAAACGGTCAACTATGAAATTTCTAAGGTCATTACCAATGAGGTTCAGGAGCCTGGCCAGATCAAAAGGCTGTCGGTTGCGGTTCTTGTGAACAACAAAGAAACCAAAAAAGAAGACGGCACGGTCAGTTCTGAGCCGCGCAGCGCTGAGGAATTGACCCAGTTGCAGGATCTGGTGAAAACGGCGGCTGGCTTTGATGAAAAACGCGGCGACACCGTTAAGGTGGTCAATTTGCCCTTTAGTGCGACTATCGAACCTTTGCCGGAAGAATCCAGCTCCCTGATGGGATTCACTAAGGAAGACATCAAGGATGTGCTTGAAATGGTTATCTTATCGGTAGTTGCCATGCTGGTGCTGCTGATCGTCGTGCGCCCATTCCTGAACAAAATTATGCAGCCGATTGGGGCATCGATTGGTGATGGCAGCGCGGCCAACGCGATGCTGGGTTCGCCCGCAAGCCAAGCGCGCGTGTTGCAACAACAAGGCATGCCTATGCCCGCAATCACCGCACCTGGCGCTTTTAATGAGCAACAAACGGAGATGCCAGATACCAGTGAAATGGATGAAATGGTGAACTTGGCGCGGGTTAGTGGGCAGGTTAAGGCCGCAACAGTCCGTCAAATTGGCGATTTAATCGAAAAAAATACCGATGATTCTGTCGCTGTCATTCGCAACTGGCTGTATCAAGAGCCAGCAAAGGGGAACTCATGAGTGCCGCCGCTGCCACCGCACCCGCTAGCAATGCCTCAACCTTAACCAGTGCCAACCTCACTGGTCCTAAAAAGGCCGCGCTGTTCATGATGGCGTTAAGCGAGGAACAGGCCTCAAGAATTTTTGAACGGCTACGGGATGATGAAATTCGCGACCTTAGTTTGGAAATGTCGAATCTGGGCAAGGTAGAAGCCGGATTGGTTGAAAAGGTCATGTTGGATTTTGTTGAGGCGATGGGCAGCAACAGCGGAATTACTGGCACGCTGGATTCCACCGAACGGCTGTTGGCCAAAGTGCTGGGTAAGGATCGCAGCTCAGACATTATGGATGATATCCGCGGGCCAGCTGGACGCACCATGTGGGATAAGTTGAGCAACGTGAATGAAGTGATGTTGGCCAATTATCTTAAAAACGAATACCCACAGACGGTTGCGGTGGTGCTTTCCAAAATTGATGCCAGCCGTACCGCTAAGGTGTTGGGTCGCCTGCCTGAAAGTATGGCCTTTGAAGTTATCATGCGATTGCTGCGGTTGGAGCCCGTGCAAAAGGAAATTTTGCAGGATATTGAACGCACCCTACGGACCGAATTTATGAACAACCTGGCCAAAACCAATCGCCGCGATCCGTATGAAATGATTGCGGAAGTGTTCAACAACTTCGACCGTTCAACCGAGGCGCGTTTTATGGCCGCCTTGGAGGAGCGTAACAAAGAGTCTGCCGAGCGTATCAAAAACTTGATGTTCACCTTTGAGGAGCTGGATCGACTGGATTCCGCCTCCATGCAGATTGTGATGCGCAGCATTGACAAAAGTAAGCTGCCCCTGGCGCTTAAGGGTGCCAGCGAAGATTTGCGTAACATTTTCTTCAGCAATATGTCGGAACGTGCGGCCAAATTGCTGAAAGAAGAAATCGCTGGATTGGGACCCGTACGCTTGCGCGATGTGGAGGATGCCCAACAACATATTGTCCAAACAACCAAAGACTTGTCAGCGCGGGATGAAATTATGATTCCAAAAAGCGGGGCAGGGGCTGAAGATGAAATATTGCTGTAGGGGTATAGGGGTATGAGCATCTCATCCAGCCGATCCGGCATTGATTCGCCAGAAAGCCGCCGCCATGCGTCCGAACGGTTTATGTTCGAGGTTTCGTTTGATCAGCCCGAACCTATTCCCGAAGATTTGCCCCCGCCCCCCCCAGTCTTTAGTGAGGAGGAGGTGGCAGCCGCCGCAGAGCAAGCGCATGAACAAGGATTTGAAGCCGGTAAACGAGCCGCCCTGGATGAGCTGGAACAACAATTGGTTAGCCAGTTGGAATCCTTTCGGCGTGAGTTGGCCGAGCTGGCCAATATAAAAAAGCTGCAGGATGAGCAGGTAACCAGTCAGGCGGTTGGATTAACCGTGGCGTCCCTAAAACAGTTGTTGCCCAGCCTGAATGCAACCCAGGCTGTTCCTGAGATAAGCGAATTGCTTAGCCAAGCCATTAAACAACAGCTTAGCCATGCCACCCTGGTTATTCGATTGCACCCCAGTTTGGTTGAACCCCTCAGTAAGTGTTTTGTTGGCGAAGATATAAAGCTGCTAGGCGATAATGCCCAGGCTGTTGGGGATTGCGCGATTGCTTGGCCAGGGGGAAGTTTGGCCAGGCGTGCACATCAGGCGGTCGCCGAGGTTTATGCCAAGTTAGAGGCCTATTTGACAATTGCCCCTCAGGAAGTTGTGGAGCAAGAGGACGCTGACTTTCCCCAGCCAGCTACTGTCTCTTCGTCTCAAGTAACCACATCCTCTTTAGAGGATCAGGCTGATCCCGCCGCTTTGCATGGGCAATCCCCAGATATGCCTGAAGAAACGGTCATGAATTCGGCTGCTGATATTGGCGATGAAGAAGCTAGGGAAGAGGACGGCGATACGAACATCGATGCCCATCTTAATCCGACGCCATGGCCAGCGGATGATCTTGCAACGGATATTTCCGAACTTGCTAACCCTGATGATACCCAAACTGGAGAAATGGTATGACCAACGAAAACCCCTTTGGCATTGATAATGTCGAAATTTCTACCCCTGATAGCAAACCTGACATTAAGTTGTCTGAATTAGAACCAGAAACGCCAACCGCTTTTGAGCCTAAAGTGCCCAATGAGGAGGATCGTGTGCCCGCCAACGTCCTGACAGAGCTGGGCGCGGTCTATGAAATTCCTGTGCAGATTTCTGCGGTGCTGGGGCGCGCCACCATGAAGGTCAGCCAGCTACTGAAACTGGGGCGTGGCGCGGTGGTGGAATTGGATCGCAAGGTCGGTGAGGCCATCGATATTTACGTCAACAACCGCCTGGTAGCGCGTGGCGAGGTGGTGATTGTTGAAGATCGTTTGGGTATCACCATGACCGAAATTATCAAGTCCGAAAACTCAGCG
>CAISOG010000212.1 GCA_903887035.1 uncultured Holosporaceae bacterium
AAAAAATGCTTTATGTTGCACAACTTTTTAGATTTTCCTTAGTGGCAACCCCATGCCACCTAACCACTTGCGCTTAAGTTCTTTGGACGTAAATAGCGCCAGTCTTAACTATTCTTGACTCGCATTATGGCTAGCGGTAGATGCCAACAGTTCGGTTAAGCTAGCAATACCGCGATTACCAAAGGTAGAAAACAGCTCATTCTTGTTAGAAGCCCGTTTGATATACAGGGCGCGCCCATCAACCATCTGCTCAGCGGGTCGTTCCTCAACAAAACCAAAACGGCTCATCAAGTTTCGTCCACCCGCAGAATTGGCTGTAGTCATAATTTCAACGGGATAGGCCACCATACCGCTATCTGCCCATTCGTTCAGGGCAAAAGCCAACAACAGGGGAATTGGGTTGCTTTTGCGTCCAAGCCGATAATCTTTGTGAATAGCCAGGCTGCCAATTGACCAGCGGGCATGCTTGCGCGCCTTAACTTCAGCGGTGGTCAAACGAAATTCTAAGCCAGCGTTACCAATAATTCCCTGCTGAAAACCATCGGCAATGTCATCAGCAACTGGCCAGATACGCAAGTTACCAATCACGGTATCACCCTCAGTTAATACGAAAAAACAATCTGGATAATGTTTCCATAGTCCTGTGATGCGATCCAATGGTGCGGCGCGATCGCCAAATTCATCAAATTCGATGGCGTAAATGGCTGCCGTATCGGCCTCGCCCACACAATAGCGAACGCTGTAGCCAGCATCCTGAAAAATTTGTCGTGGTGTTCTGCTCATGATTCGCCTTTCCAATCAATAGTTATCATATACCACATCAATCCTAACCGCCCAAATGCGCTTCCAGGAACCACAAATCCTTATCCAGCTGGCGGGAAATTTCGGTGAAAAGGTCGGCGGTGTTGGCGTCATTTAAGTCGGTGGCGGTGACAATCGCCTGCCGCGCACCCGCCCCCACCTTAGCCAGGGCGGAGCTTAACGCCTCCAGATGCTGGTTAGACGCGCTGGCAGTCAGCGGATAGGCGACCAGGGGGCTAGCCTTTGCCACCGCCTGCACCGTACCCTCTGCCACCCCACCCAGGGCGGTAATTCGCTCAGCCAGCAGGTCTACCGCTTCGCCGACGCGGGTCGCCACACCATCGAACAATTCGTGCAGGGCGATAAAATTGGCTCCCTTAACATTCCAATGCGCCTGTTTGGCCTGCAGTTGCAGGTCGAGGCTGGCTGCCAACTGCTGATTCAACAGCGCGGTGATTTTCTCACGAACCGTTAGGGGCAGATCGTTTTTGGTTTGGTGCATCGGGCTATCTCCTAAAAAAATTGCGCTTCGCCGCAAAGTTTACGCTTGGCTATATCCTACTACCGCCGCTATCTTGTGCCAACAAGATTCGCTGTTCACGCCCCTACCCTCTCCCACTACCAAGTTTACCCATGCGCGCCATTCTACACCAACCGCCCGCCACACCCGCCCAGCTGGATGAGGTGCCCCTGCTGTGGACAGAGCAGCCAACCCCCGTGCCCGCCGCGGGCGAAGTGCTGATCCAGGTGGCGGCGGCGGGAGTGAACCAGCCCGACTTGCTGCAACGGCGCGGGCTGTACCCCCCACCCGCTGGCCACAGCCCAATTCTGGGGCTGGAGGTGGCGGGAACCGTTGTACAGCTGGGCGCCGATGTGCGCGATATCCGGGTGGGGGATGTGGTTTGCGCCCTGACCAATGGCGGCGGCTATGCCGAATATGTCAGCGTGCCCGCCGGCCAGTGTTTGCCGATTCCCGCTGACCTAAGCCTGCCCCAGGCGGCCGCCCTGCCCGAAGCGTTGTTTACCCTGTGGGCGCATTTGTTCCTGCGTGCCAACCTGCGCGGGGGGGAGAGGCTGTTGGTGCATGGCGCGGCGGGCGGCGTTGGGCATCTGGCAATCCAGCTGGCTAAGGCTTTTGGCGTTGGCGTGTTGGCGCTGGTGGGGACGAAGGAGCGGGCGGCCTTTGTCCGCAAGCTAGGGGTGGAGCGGGTGTTGCCCGAATGGCGGCAGCAGAACTGGCCAGCCTGGGTTAAGGAGACTACGGGCGGGGATGGGGTTAGCGTGGTGCTGGATCACCATGGCGGATCGCTGCTACCTCAGAATCTAAGCGTGTTGGAGCTGGAGGGACGATTGCTGATCATTGGGCAGATGGGTGGCAGCGGGGTGGAGGATGGCTTTGACGTCAACCGCCAACTAACCAAAC
>CAISOG010000213.1 GCA_903887035.1 uncultured Holosporaceae bacterium
GGGTAACGCGCCACATCCGCCACCAAATCGAAAACAAAATCGGTGGGATAGGGCAACAGTTTCTGTTCACGATGCGACGGCATGTTGTGATCTTTAGGCAGAAAATGATGCAAAGACAAATCAAATAGTAAGGCTGGCTAACGACAACGCAATGCCCGCCGTAATCCGAAAACGACTCCAACGGGGCAGCACCCAAAGCAGCATACAATAATGTGCAGTAAAAAACTTTGTATCAGCGCGCCCACCAACAAAACTGTCAAGTAAGATCAAAAAATTTTGTGATGATTTTGCGGCTTTTTTGTGTTATACTAACCGTATGTTAACTACAGAGGGGTTGTTTTTATGGAACATATGGTTCTGAGCAGTGTTTTTAAGAAGATGGGCGTTATTTCGGTGTCGGCCATAACCACTGTCCAGGCCGCCTGTAGCATTTTGGCCAGTCGTGATACCAACATCGTCTTTGTTACCGAAAACAACACGATCGTCGGCTATTTTACGGAACATGATTTGGTCAGGGTGGTCGCCCAGAAAATGGATCCCGAAACAACCCAGCTGCGGCGGGTTATGGTGCCGGTAACGGCAACCATTTCACCCCTGGATACCACCGATAGGGCTTTATCGGTTATGCGGGAATATGGGGTGCGGCATTTGCCCGTTGAGGTCAATGGCGAAATTATCGCGGTGCTGTCGATACAGGAATTGTACGAATGTATGCGTGTCGAGCTGGAGGATGGTATGCGGCGGATACGATCCTATGTGAACGGTGATGTTTACGGGGTGACGGCCTAAAACAGTTCAAAATCCTCTGGTTCGTAAATTTGGTTTGGCGGAAAGGGGTTGTTTGGTGGGAAGGATTGGATGCATTAACGGCGATGCACCTTGTACTTCTTAGCTTTGCTTAAAATGGAGTTTTCTTTCGCCGGTTAGCCAATAGGAGGGGCTAAAACAATGTTAGTAAAAAATCTGCTGTGTCAGGAAAAAAACGTGGTTTCCATTGATGTCGGTGACAGTGTCTATACCGCCTGCCATCGCATGACCGAAAACAATGTTTCCATGCTGGTGGTGGTTAATGGTTCTGAGGTGGCGGGTCTGTTCAGCGAACATGATTTGGCCACCAATGTTTTGGATCGCAATTTGGATCCGCGCAAAACCATGGTTTGCACCGTGATGAGCCCGATTGTGGTGGCGGTGTCCCCCCATGATACCATCGATCATGCCTTGGGGCTGTTGGAACGCCATCGCCTGCATCATTTGCTGGTGGTGGATAACGGCAGGGTGCTTGACATTTTGTCGATTCGCCAGATTTACAGTTTGGTGAACCAGGCGCTGGCCACGGATCTGAATCACATGCGTTCCTATATCGGCGGCGACTACAGCGTACCGCTGCCACAATAATTGGGTGCAGTAACAAGGGTTTGCGAGGCATTACCAGGCGTTATGGATAGCGCGCTACGTTCCCGCAATGGGCAGCAGGCAGCGCACCGTTACCCCAACCGCGGGATCACCGCTTAGCTGCAGCTGGCCACCATGTGCTTCGATAATCGTTTTGGCCAGGGATAGGCCGATGTCGCCCCCGCCTGTATTGCGGCGGGTGGTGGCGGGGGTGGATTGTTCCCAGGCGGTTTTGTAGGCTTGCTCCTGATCCTGCATCAGGGCGCCCTTCGCCCCATCCTGCAGCAGAATTTCCAGATAGGCGGCACCCTGTTGATCGGTTAAGCCCGCTTTCAAGCTGACCGTGCCGCCATCGGGCGTCCCCTTAATCGCATGATTCAACAAATTGTAGAAGGCTTGGCGCAGGCGTTGGGCATCGGCCTGGATATTGCCTAGCTCCTCATCCATGTTCAGAATCAGCCGCACCGATTTTTGCATCGCGGTTGGTTGCGCCAGGCTGATTTGGTTGGCCAACCAGGCGGGTACATCCAATGGATTGCGGTTCAGGGCGAAAATCCCCGCCTCAAAACTGGCCAGATCCAACATGTCGTTGATCAGGGTGGTCAGATGCTGGCTGGCCTGGTGAATACCTTCGGCATATTCCAGCTGTTTGGGGTTAAGCGGGCCAAACAGTTCCAGCCGCAACAGTTCGTTAAAGCCGGCAATGCTGTTCAGCGGGGTGCGCAATTCATAAGACATGCTGGCCAAAAAGTCGCTTTTCAGGCGATCGGCATTTTCCAGCGCTTCCCCCCGTTCGCGCAGGGCGCGTTCGACCTGCAACTGGTCGGTAATATCCACATAGCTAATCAAAAAGCTGCCATCGGGCAGGGGTACCAGCCGATATTCATAAATTTTATCATCACGCCGTTCGATGGTGCCGTGGGCGGGAATGCGTGCCTCAGCGGCATTTAGGGTCTGTTGCTCAAACTGCTGCCAAGCTTCCCGTGCGGGAAATTGATCCTGGCGGCGTTGAGCGATCTCGCCCAAATGCGGCTGGCTGCCCAACCAATCGGGGTCAAATTCCCACAATTTGGCAAAGGCGGTGTTAAACAGGCGTAGCCGACCATCGCTGGCATGCACCGCCACCCCCTCATAAAGATTGCTAAGGGTTTCGCCCTGCACCGCCAACATGGTGTTGAACGACCGCTCCAACGCCAGGGTGTTGCTGACATCATCATAGGTAAAGCACAATCCGCCCAGGGGGTGCGGCACCACCGTCATGCGCAGGGTGGTATCATCGGGCAGATGCAACAACTCCTCATGGCGCGCCAACAGGGTGCTGAACAATTTGAGCTGTTGTTTTTTGTAGGCGGGAAAATCCGATACTTCGGGCAGGCGGCGGCGCAGCCGCAACTCCTCCAACACCTCACCAAAGCTGGGGCTGCTGGCCAGCCATTGCGGATCCAATGGCCACAGTTTTGCAAAAGCGGTGTTGAAATAGATGACCCGCTGGCTGCGGTTAAACATGACAATACCGATGCGCAGGCTTTCTAAGATGTCGGCATAGGCATCCCACTGCCGCGCCAACTGTTGCTGCGTATCCTCCAGCGCGGTGTAGTCCAGGGCAAAACCGATGCCGCCCGTATCCATGCCCGTCTGTTCCGCTAACGGTATTTCGTGAAATTCCAACAGGCGCCGTTGCCCCTTAACAATAATATGATGGCTTTCGCTTTGCGACTGGCCAACCTGCATAGCGCGGCGGTGCAGCCCCAATCCCCCATCGCTGATCACGCTGGCACCCAATTCGGTTTGGTTGGCCACCACCGCCTCTGCCGTTAACCCAACCTGGTCGGCATAGAATTGGTTGCAGGTGATGATGTGCCCGGCACCATCCCGCCGCCACAGGGGAATCGGAATAGCGTTCAGCATCGCCTGCATATCCTCAATCCGCTTGGCCTGCTGTTGCCCCACCTGCCGTATCAGCCGTTGGCTGTGACGGCGATACATAAGGCCGATAAGCAGGCCGGCCATCAGGGCGATGGCCGCAGCGATCAGCGCCAGCATGGTTGCCAACCGGGTCAAGACCTCGGGGGGCAGCTGGCTAAGCGATTCCAGACCAAAAGATTCAAAGATTTTCAGCATGACAACAGGCGAACATCCTGTGTGAAAGAAAAGGGGGTCTTTATGATTTGCAGGCGACCAGCGCCCTACGTCAAGATGTATGTTGGGGGCGGGGGGGATAAAAGCTGGTGCCGCTAGA
>CAISOG010000214.1 GCA_903887035.1 uncultured Holosporaceae bacterium
CGGCGCGCCGATCCAAAAATTGCCCCATGACCGTTTCCAAATCGCCCGCGCTTAGGCCGCCATGGGCGACGGCAATTTTGATCTCTGGCACCAATTCGGCCAACTCCTCCTGCAACTTCGGCAGATCCTCAATCCGCGGCACCACAAAAAAGCTTTGGCCGCCGCGATGGTATTCGTGCAGCAGGGCTTCACGCAGCACCACAGGGTCAAACGGCATCACATGGGTTTCCACCGCCAGCCGATCAACGGGCGGGGTGGTAATCAGGCTTAGGTCGCGCACGCCCGACAAAGCCAGTTGCAGCGTGCGGGGAATCGGCGTCGCGGTCAGGGTTAGGACGTGAACGCCCGCCTGCAACTCCTTTAACCGCTCCTTCTGCGCCACGCCAAAATGCTGCTCCTCATCCACAATGACCAGGCCAAGACGGGCAAAATTCATCGATTTGCTTAGCAGGGCGTGGGTGCCGATTACCACATCAACCTGACCATTGGCCAGGGCTTTTTTGGTGTCGGTCGCCACCGCGGCAGGGGTCAGGCGGGACAGCGCGCCCAGGCGGACGGGCAGGCCGCCGAAACGGTTGGTGAAATTGGCCGCATGTTGACGCACCAACAGGGTAGTTGGCGCCACCACCGCCACTTGCCAGCCCGACAAAGCGACGGCGCAGGCTGCCCGCAACGCCACCTCAGTCTTGCCAAAGCCGACATCGCCACAAACCAGCCGATCCATCGCCTTACCCGCCGCCAAATCGGCCAGCACATCGGCAATCGCCTGCTCCTGATCCTCGGTCTCCGCATAGGGAAAGCGGGCGCAGAAGGCCTGATAGGCGGTCTGGTCAGGGGCAATTTCGGGCGCCTGCGCCATCGCGCGGCTGGCGGCGGTGTGAATCAACTGCTCCGCCATTTCCATCAGGCGTTTCTTAACCCGCGCCTTGCGCGCTTGCCAGGCTGCCCCGCCCAGGCGATCCAGGGCGACGCCCGCCGCGGCCTCCTCCCCCCCGAAACGGCTTAACAGCTCCAAATTCTCAACCGGCAGGTACAGCTTTGCGTTGTCGGCGTAAATCAGGCACAGGCAGTCGTGGCGCGCCCCACCCGCGCTGACCATCGTCAACCCCTCAAATCGGCCGATACCATGTTCGGCATGCACCACCAAATCACCTGGCAGCAGGGCGGTAAGGTCGCGGATAAAATGCTCCGCCCGACGGCCACGGCTGCGGCTGGGGCTGGCACCCAACCGCTCACCAAAAATGTCGGCCTCGGAAATAACGGTCAGCCCTTCGCTGCGGAACCCCGCCGCCAACGGCCATTGCACCAGCTCCAACAATTGTGGCTGCGGCTGGTCTGGCCAGGTCGGCGCGGGGCGCAGGTTGGTTAAGCCCGCCTCCCGCAGCAGTTGGCCTAACCGTTGGCTGCTGCCCTCAGAATAACAGGTCAGGATGACGGCCTGCCCCGCCGCCCATTCGGCCTGGATATAGTCCACCACCTTGGCCAGCAGGTTTTGCGCGGCATCCTGGCGCGTGGTTACAAAATTATAGCCCTGCTCCCCCCCCGCTGACCAATGTTGCTGCTCCGCAAGGCCTGGTAAATGGGTAGGCAAATGGGTTGGCAGGCGTTCCCGCGCCAGCCATTGCCCGACGGGATACGCGGTCAAGGCCTGTTGCCACTCCGCCGCCTTTAGATACAACAACCCCTCCGCCAGCGGCCGATAGGGGGTATCACCGGTGCGGGCATGCTGCCGACGAGCGGCGGCGTATTCCTGCACGCTTTGCAAAAAGGCCTGGCCACGCGGCAACGCCTCCTCCTCCATCACCAGTCGGGTGTCCGCGCCAAAATAGCTCAGCGGGCTGGCCAGATGATCGTAAAACAGCGGCAACCAGTGTTCGGCGCCACTAAACCGTCGCCCCTCAGCAATCGCCAGATACAGCGGGTCATGCAGGGCGGCCGCGCCAAAGGTCGCGCGGTAGTTATCGCGGAATCGTCGGATGGTCGCCTCGTTCAGGCTGATTTCGCTGGCGGGCAGCAGCAACGCCTCCTCCACCTCCGCCAGGCTACGTTGGCTCAGCGGGTCAAAGCGCCGCAACCGTTCCAGCTCCGCTCCGAAAAAGTCCAGGCGCAAGGCCTGATCCCCCGCGGGCGCAAACAGATCCAACAGACCGCCGCGCACCGCGTATTGTCCAGGCTCGCGCACGGTTTCCATCCGCTCATAGCCCTGGTCATTCATCCAACGCAGCAGGTTGTCGCGATTCAGCAGCGCCCCTGTTTTCAACGGAAAGACCAACTTGGCCAGCTCGGTGGCGGGCAAAACCCGCTGCAACAACGCCGACACTGGGGCTAACACAATCGTGGGGCGGGCGGGATCCGCCTGCAACTGATGCAGGGTGGCCAGCCGTTGCCCCATCACCGCCGCGTGCGGGGGGCTGCGATCATAGGGCAGGCAGTCCCAGGCGGGCAGGGTCAGCACCGTCAGCTCTGGCGCCACCACCGCCAAATCCGCAGCCCAGCTGGCCACGCCCCGTTCATCCGCCGTCATCACCAGCCAGCGCCCTGGCGCAGCCCGCTGCCACCCAGCCAGCTGTAGGGCGCGATAACCCTGCGGCGCGGCGTACAGGGTGACCGCCTGCCCCGCCGTTAAGGGGGGCTGGCCTGTGGCATTAATTGCGGCATTGGTCATGGACAGGGCTTTGGCGGCGGGCTTCATGGGCGAGACGTATGGGTTTTATAGTTGTTCCAATTTAGAAATATACAGCCTGCGAAAATGTTGCGAGGTTGAGAAACGGAGCGGCTGGGCGCGCCATAGCGTAGTGACGGCGGGAGTGTACAATGGACGTACATGAGCACCGTATCGCAAAGATCGTGACATTTGCAGCACTGGAGATTTTTAAAGTGGAATGACTATAGCGGTTAAATCGCCCGCATGATACGCCAAACCGCCAGCTTGTCACCCATGCTGTGGGGGAATTTAGACCATTTCCCTAAACAAATCTTGCATCGTGGGCTAAGGCATCGTCCAACAGAACCAAATAGTCGGCCTGGTCAATTTCCTGCGCGCCGAATTGACCCAAATGGGGGGTATAGAATTGGGCGTCCAACAGGCGAAATCCGCGTTCGTTCATGTGACGTACCAGCTCTACCAACGCCGCCTTGCTGGCATTGGTTTGACGGCTAAACATGCTTTCGCCAAAAAACGCCGCTCCCATCGCCACGCCGTATAACCCACCGACCAGCTGTTCCCCCACCGCCCCCTGCCAAACCTCTACACTATGAGCAAAGCCGCGCTGCCAAAGATCCCGATACAGGGCAGCAATCGCGGGGTTAATCCAACTGTCGGGCTGTTTCGCGCGCGGCGCGGCGCAGGATGACAACACCGTCTCAAACGCCTGATTGATGCTGTAGTGAAAACCGCTGTGCTTCAGAAATTTGCGCAGGCTGTGCGGAATATGGAAGTTATCCAACGGAATGATGCCGCGCCGATCGGGGGCAACCCAATAAATCTCTGACTCCTCCCGCCCCTTAGCCATTGGGAAAAACCCACGACGATAGGCATGCAACAGCAGGCTTTGGTCAGAAATGGGCATGGGGGCTAGGCTGCCTTTTTCTCCTGAAGTTCGGCGACGAAGCCCTCCAACCATTTGACATCAAAATTGCTGGCCAGAAAGTCGGGATCCTCCAACAACTGCTGAAACAGCGGCAGGGTGGTTTCAATCCCCAGAATCACAAATTCGCCCAATGCCCGCTTTAGCCGATCGACGCAGGTGGCGCGGTCATTGCCGTGGACGATCAGCTTGGCGACCAAACTGTCGTAGTGGGAGGGCACCCTATAGCCGTTGTACAGCGCCGAATCGACCCGCACCCCAAAGCCGCCAGGGGCATGGTAATCGCTAATTTTGCCAGGACGAGGGGCAAAGCTAATCGGGTTTTCAGCGTTCAGGCGGCATTCCATTGCGTGCCCCGTGAATTTAATATCCTTTTGTTTGAAGGGCAGTTTTTCACCCGCCGCCACCAACAGCTGTTGGCGCACCAGATCGATACCGGTGATCATCTCGGTCACGGGATGTTCCACCTGCAACCGGGTGTTCATTTCGATGAAATAGAACTGGCCATCCTGATACAAAAACTCAAAGGTGCCGACGCCGTAGTATCCCAGCTCCTTCACCGCGTTGACGCATTGCGCGCCCAGCTCTGCCCGCTGCTCAGGGGTCAGGATGGGCGAAGGCGCCTCCTCCAACAACTTCTGGTGGCGGCGTTGCAGGCTGCA
>CAISOG010000215.1 GCA_903887035.1 uncultured Holosporaceae bacterium
TACTCATTCAAACGATGCGATGATGCAGAATTTGGGTCTTCATATGGTGTAACAGATGTATAGGGCTTGCCCATAATCTGTCCCATATATGTTGGTAAATCTATATTTTCTGTTTTTGGTTTGTGTTTTTTTAAATTTCGAAATTCTTTTAAATATCCTTTTTTTTCAAAAGTTGGGACTATCCGAGAAAGGCCAACAAATTCACATCCTCGTTCAGGCCTGCGCGGAACTCTATTTTTTTTCATATAGCGCATCCAGCGCTGTTCTCCCTTAGCAAATTCATCACGCTTACTGTCGGCATATTCCCACGTTATTTTAATACCAGATTTATGCTTTTCTTTATCGGAAAAGCCAAAAAAGTAGCTAAAATCATAGTATTTCTTCTTTTTTGAAGAAATTTTTAAGGATGAATCGTCATGAAATGCAAGGACAGAAAGAGCAAGAAAAGTTGTTTTTCCTGTGCTGTTAGGGCCGCAAAGAACCGTAACTGGGAATTGAAATTCAAGGCGGCTATTTTTTATTCCACGCAGTGCAGATCCATCACCTATAGAAACAGCCTTTAGGTAAGTATTTTGTTGATAATGGTTTTCCCACATAGCTTGTAGCGATCTAACAAGCTTAGGACGACTTTCTCTGGCGCTCATTATGCTATCTCCTTATGAATTTTCTGGTATCTTTGATTGGGTCTCAACCTATTATCTCCATCCTGTTAATGAAGTGCAAGTGGGCGGCGTGCCCCCCCATATATTCACATCCTGCCTTGTCATCCATGGGCGGCGTGCATAGACTAAGACAAAATCCCCGTAATAATGTTGAACAGGGTTGGTTGGATGATTCCCTTTGATGATCGCGATGGCCTGATATGGCTGGATGGTAAGCTGGTTCCCTGGCGGGAGGCGCGCGTGCACGTGCTGACCCATGCGTTGCACTATGGCAGCGCGGTGTTTGAGGGCGAACGGGTTTATGATGGCCGCGTCTTTCGGGAGCGGGATCACGCTATCCGCCTGCAAAAATCGGCGGAAATTTTGGATTTCGAGATCCCCTTTAGCCTGGAACAAATGGCGCAAGGGGTGCAGGAGTTGATTCAGCAGAACAACATTCCCAATGGCTATTTGCGGCGCATTGCCTGGCGCGGCAGTGAGATGATTGGGGTGTCGGCGCAACACACCCGAATCCATCTGGCGATGGCGGTGTGGGAATGGCCCAGCTATTTCCCGCCGGAGTTGTTGCAGCAGGGTATCCGCCTGACCACCTCAGACTGGGTATGCCCGCCGCCCAATGCGATGCCGACGGCCAGCAAGGCGGTGGGCAATTACATGATCCGCACCCTGTCGAAACATAAGGCTGAGCGGGCGGGCTTTACCGATGCGCTGCTGCTGGATTGGCGTGGCAATCTGGCTGAGGCGACGGGCGCCAACCTGTTCCTGCTGATCGATGGCGCGCTGCACACCCCCACGCCCGACTGCTTTTTGAACGGCCTCACCCGCCAAACCGTCATTGCTCTGGCGCGCCGACGCGGGATTGAGGTGATTGAGCGGCATATTGCGCCATCCGAATTGGCCGCGGTGGGTGAAGTGTTCCTGACCGGAACCGCCGCTGAGGTCACGCCGGTTGGTCGCATTGATGATCGCAGCTTTGCGGTGGGCGCCCTGACCCGCCAGCTGATGACCGATTATCAGGACTTGGTGCACGCCTCAGCCGATGATGTTGTTATCTAGGTTGCCAGATGCCGTCGAACCCGCTAGTGATAGTCTCATGATAACAAGCTCTGTTAAATCTGGCGCGGTGCAGTTGCCTGAAATGGCTGACACCGAACACTTCCAGTTCTCTGATCGTGGTTTCGAACCGATTGTGGTCGAATCGATGGAGATCCGACTGGCCAGAACCCCTGAGGAGGTTTTGGCGTCGCAACGGCTGCGCTATGAGGTGTTTTATGAGGAAATGGGAGCCGCCCCCATTCGCCAGATGGCGGAATTGCGCCGCGACTATGACGCCTATGACCGCTACTGCGATCATTTGCTGGTGTTTGACCTCCGACGGCCAGAGGGCGCACAGGTGGTGGGTACCTATCGCCTGATTACCCGCGACGTCGCCAAGCAAATGGGGCAATTTTACTCAGCCAGTGAATATGATATCAGCAAGATTCTGGATTACCCTGGCGAGCTGTTGGAGTTTGGTCGATCCTGCGTCATGCGCAGCTATCGGACGTTTCCCGTGATGCAGCTGTTGTGGCGCGGGATTGCCGCCTATATCTTTACCCACCAGGTGGAAATGATGTTTGGGGTGGCCAGCTTTCCTGGTCAGGATGTTCAGGCGTTGCGCGAACCGCTGAGCTTTTTGTATCACCATCATTTGGCGCCACCAGAGCGGCGGGCGGTCTGCCTGCCCGAACATTATGTCGATATGAACCTGTTGCCATCCGAACAGTCGCATCTTAAGGCTGCAATGAACAAACTGCCCCCTTTGATTAAGGGGTATTTGCGGGTGGGTGCCTGGGTTGGTGATGGCGCCTATATTGACCGCCAATGGAACTCCGTTGATGTCTTTATCTTGGTCAAAACCGACAAAATTACTCCCAAATATCTTGAACACTATGGGTTGGGTGGGGTTGTAAACGACTCCCTTATGACAGAGTAGGATGCGGGTGGGATGTTGGCATTAGGACGTCTGCTGGCTTTTGTGCTGGTTACCCTGGTGCTTATTCCCGTTCAGCTGGTGATGTGCCGTTTGCCTGGCCGTGCCCCGTTTTGGATTACCAAATTTTACCACCGATTCTGTTGCCGTTTGTTTGGCATTCGCCGTATTGTGCGCGGCCGCCGCAAATTGCCTAAGGGGATGCCCCGCCTGATTGTGGTCAACCACCTGTCCTATTTGGACATCACGGTGCTGGGGTCACTGCTGCCCGCCAGCTTTATCGCCAAGTCGGAAATTGCCAGCTGGCCGCTGTTTGGTCTGTTGGCCAAGCTGCAGAAATCGTTGTTTGTCAAACGCAGCTCTGGCCAAACCGCCCAGCAGTTGCAGGATATGCGGGCACGTTTCCACAATGGCGACACCCTGATTCTGTTTGCTGAGGGAACGTCGGGCGATGGTACGCGGCTGTTGCCGTTTAAGTCATCGCTGTTTGGCATTATCAACATGTTGGATGACCAGCCGTTGGTGGTGCAACCCGTGGTCATCAGCTATGTGGCCTGCAACGGTATTCCCGTTGGCCGTAACGAGCTGCCCAATCTGGCCTGGTACGGGGATATGGATATTCTGTCACATGGCTGGAAGATGCTGAAAATTGGCCGTATCCAGGTGCTGATTGACTTTTTGGATCCGATGACGGTGCAGGCCAGCGATAATCGCAAGCGGATTAGCGAGCGGTGCTTTGAGGTGATGCGCCAAACCTATGAGCAAAATGTGCGCCGTTGGTCAGCGGTGGATGGAATCCCCAGGCGGCCACGCAGCCTGCGCCAACGCCTAAGCCGACAGCCCGCTGAGGATGGATCGCATCAGGATCAGGCGGCGGCTTAGCGGGTTATGGATGCGATGATGCGGTCATCAGAGTTGCAGCCAGATTTGCACGTCAGGGATGCGGTGGTGGGCGATCTGCCCTGGTTGAATCAGGTTAGTCCCGAATCACAGGGGGCGTGGCATGATGCCTTTGCGGCCAACCCGCCGCTGGCGCTGTTGATTGCTGAGTCGGCGGGGCAACCCGTTGGCTATTTGGCGCATCACCCAGGCTATAACGTCGAAACGGCGGAGCGTGGTTGGCACATCATCGATTTGTGGGTGATGCCGTCGCATCGTCGCCAGGGGGTGGCCAGCGCGCTGTTCACCATCGCCCGCCATCAATGTCGGGCGGCGGGGGGCAGTTGGATGACCTGGACCATTGATCTTAGCAATCAGACTGCCCAAGACTTTTACCATCGTCACGGCGCCCATCAGACGTCAAGCTTGCGCATCATGCATGTCCATTGCTAAAACCATTTTTGGTTGAAACTGTATTCTAGAGAAAGCGCCACCATGTTGCCATCCGATTATTTTCAAAGCTTTGCCCATTTAACCCTGCGATTGATGGCCAGCGATGACGATTTGGCGCAAGATGAGGCGCTGTGCAGAATTGAGTATGGCGATGATGTTGCTCCTGTTGCTGTTATGCGCCAACGCTTGCATCACTACCCTTACGGTGCTTTTGGGCTGTTCGAAGGTTCCGAATTGATAGGAAGCCTGCATCTATGGCCAATGCATCAGGATGATGCAAAAGATTTTTATGATGGTAAGACCAGTTATAATGAATTGTGGCCGATGAAGATGTTCGACCTGGTGCAGCAGGGTGGGGCAAATCTGTGGCGTATTAGCAACCTGTTGATCCATCCGCGCTATCGAATTGCCAGCCCGCATAACCCCGTTGCCTTTTTGTTGGCTTCTGCCATGAACAGCTGGGCAGAAAGTGGCCATATGCGCTATCCTGTTGAGGTTTTTACCACCGCCTATACCCTGCCATCACAGCTGTTGTTGCAACGATTTGGCTTTGTAAAGGTGCGTGAAGCGGATCAGATGATGCCCGGTAAACCGTTGTTCGCGGTGCGGGCAGAGAGCAAAGAAGGGCTTTTTCGTGGCTTTGCCGAACATGGCTTGGGTGGATTTTTTGGGGATAAAAGGTAAAAAAGACGATGAACAAAAAACTGTATATCAAAACCTATGGTTGCCAGATGAATGTGTATGATTCTGGCAAAATGGCGGACGCGCTGGCGGTGCAGGGCTATGAGATGACGGAGCAGGTGGCCGATGCCGATATGGTGGTTATCAACACCTGTCATATTCGGGAAAAGGCGGCGGAAAAGCTGTATTCCGACCTGGGGCGTATCAAACCCTTTAAGCTGGCACGGCGGGCGCAGGGGCAGGATATGATCATCACCGTCGCGGGCTGTGTGGCGCAGGCCGAGGGGGCGGAGGTGTTTGAGCGGGCGCCATTTGTGGACATTGTGGTCGGCTCCCAGGCCTATCACCGCCTGCCCGCAATGGTGGGGGAGGCGGAGTCGATGCATCGCGCTGGGCGTAAGGTTCGCCGCCGCCTGTTGGATACCGATTTCCCCAGCGAAAGCAAATTTGACGACCTGCCCGCCGCGCAGACGGGCAGCATTTCTGCCTTTTTGGCGGTGCAGGAGGGGTGCGACAAGTTTTGCAGCTTTTGCGTGGTGCCCTATACCCGTGGCGCGGAGTTTTCGCGTCCAGCCGATCAGATTCTGGCGGAGGCGCGCAACTTGGTGGCAAAGGGGGCGCGTGAAATCACCCTGTTGGGGCAAAATGTTAACGCCTGGCATGGCATCGCCCCCACCGCTGCCAGCCATGCGGCGAGCTCTTCAGAATGGGGGTTGGGACGGCTGATTCAGGAATTGGCGGAGATTGCTGGCCTAGCGCGCCTGCGCTACACCACCAGCCACCCGCGCGACATGGCCGATGATTTAATCGCCGCCCATGCCCAGGTGCCACAGCTGATGCCCTATCTGCACCTGCCTGTCCAGTCTGGCTCCGATGCCATTCTTAAGGCGATGAACCGCAAACACACCGCCGATGACTATCGCCGCCTGGTGGATCGGATTCGCGCCGCCGCCCCCAACCTGGCGCTATCCTCAGACTTTATTGTTGGTTTTCCTGGCGAAAGTGATGCGGATTTTGCCGACACCCTGCGCCTAATCCGCGATGTCACCTATGCCCAGGCCTTTTCCTTTGCCTACAGCGTGCGGCCAGGCACGCCAGCGGGCGAAATGGGCACGCAACTGTCTCGCCAAGTTAAGGAAGACCGCTTGGCAGAGCTGCAAGCCCTGCTGCGTGACCAACAGACCGCCTTTAACCAAAGCAAGATTGGCCAGGTGATGCCCGTGTTGTTTGTTGAGGCGGGACGCAAGCCTGGCCAGCTGCTGGGCAAATCGCCCTGGTTGCAATCGGTGCATCTGATCGGCGATTCCCGCCTGATTGGCCATATCCTGGATGTGCGGATTACCGATGGCCACCTTAACAGCCTTAGCGGTGAATTCGTGATGACCAATGATGATGAGGATGATTGGGGCGACGACCATGCCGCCTGCTGCGCGGGTCATTGATATAAATCTCCCGCTAGAAATCAGGGTTTTTGTTAAAAAATAGATTTTGCAAGATTTAACAACATGTTTCTTGTGTTTTTTCTTATATATGTTTATATATTTTATGATATAATTTAGTGCAATAGGAGAGATTTTGTTAAATGACTTATGTGGTGTCCTTTGTAGCTGGCATAGAGCGAACTTCTGAAAAGGAAGAAGGCATCCCTAGGTTCTAAAATGAAGTGCAACACCTTAGAGTGCGAGTTGGAAAAACGAGCACAGAAAGGCGTTGCAGATGAGACAGTATCAACAATTAAGCTACGAAGAAAGAGAGATGATGGCTCGGCTAA
>CAISOG010000216.1 GCA_903887035.1 uncultured Holosporaceae bacterium
AATCAACGCGCTTGTTATCGGTTTTGACGATCATTCTGCCTGTAATGGCATTAAATATGTTCATTCGCATATTGTCAAAGTTAACGACGTTAATACGCCTACCTATCTTAAGCATGATGGCTACGAAACATCGGTTGAACAGGAACTAGCGGATGCTCTTGCTATGCTTTATTTTCAATATCAGAGAACTGAGGGCACTGCCCCAGTTGTACAGGATGATCAAGAACAACAAGAGCTTTCATGTGCCCTTAATGATGACGCCGATACCAAAAGCTTGGTTTTCACAGCTCCAGCGCAATATGTTGAAAGATAGTTTAAGGGCAGTTTGGATGATGCAACCAATCGCCACCATTAGCGAGTTACAGCGATAATCCCTCCGCCCCCTTTAATTTTCATCTGACATTTTGCCATGACCCTGCCTGCTATTTTGATAACCTTTGCGATGTGGTGGTGGCTGGTGTTTTTTATCATGCTGCCCTGGCGGGTAGAGGATCAGGCGCCACGCCCCAGCCAGCCTGGCAACGTCACCGGCGCCCCCGCCAACCCGCTGTTGGGCAAAAAAATTGCCATTAGCACGCTGGCCGCGCTGGTTCTAACCGCGCTGACCTATATCGCCGTGTCCAGCCATCTGTATTCCTTTTGGGACGCCGTGCGGCACCAGGGGATTTAGCTAGGGGCTAAACTGGGTTGTTAAGGCCGCGCAGGGATTCCACCAGGGTGATATAAGGCGCCAAATCGTTGGCGGGGTGCGCCAGCAGCTCTTGCAACATGGCCTGATAGCGGTTCAGGCGGGCGCTGTGATCCCGCCACCAGCTATCGGCACTACCCTTCGTGACCACAATCCGCAACAGCTGTTCGGTGGCGTTGCTGTCCAACAGGCGCAGGCTGCGGCGCAGGGCATCAACCGCCCGCTTTTCCCACAGGGTGTGTAGGGTCAGCTTGCTTAGCCCCTCCTCAATCACCCGCAGCTGCAGGGCATCCTCCAACTGCCAACGCAGCTTGCAGGCCTCGGCTGGCTTCAGGCCGATTTTGTAGCCTTCCTGCAACACCATCAGGCCGCTATGCCACAGATTCAGCGCGCTGCAGGATGCGGCATCTTCTTCCGGGAAACCGGCGTCTATCAACCGCTGCTTTTCGGCCATCAACTGCTCCAAACGATGCTCACCCAGCAAGTCGGGCAGCTGGCTCATCACCTCGGCATAGGCCATCTGGTTAACGGTCGCAAACTCCGCCTCGGCATGGTCATCGCCGCCACACAGCACCCACCACCAGCAATTTTGCTCAACCACATCGGCCAGTCGTTGGAATTGCTCCAACAACACAGCGGGATCGACCATTCCATCCAGCTGCAGCAAGGATGCCCAGCAACGATGCAACGAAAAGCTTTCGCGCACCAGGATATAGCCGCCCGCCACCTGGGTAATGGTGCCGTTGACCGATTCTTGCAACTGATCAATGCGATGCAGACCAAGACGGTTAATCAAACTGTTGGTCAACAACATCAGATCAATTTCTTGATGCAGGGGGTGACCATCAATCTCCGCCGCGAAACGATCGCGCACCGTTTTGGGGAAATAGTGGGTCAGATACTGCACCAGGCCGTGTTGCGCCTCAGACTTGGCCTCCCGCAGCTGTTCGCGCAGAGCAATCTTTGCATGCGACATCAACACCGCCAGTTCGGGGCGGGTTAAGCCCTGGCCACGCAACGCCCGCTCCTGCAGCTGATCATCGCTTGGCAAGCGGTTCAGAGCGCGGCTAAGGAATCCTTCCTGCTCCAAACGGCGCATCAATTTGCCATGCGCATCGACCAGGCGGGGTGCCTGCTGCTCAATCATGGACAAGGCCAAATTCTGCAATCGGTTGTTGCGCAGGATCAGGGCGACCACCTCATCGGTCAGATCAACCATCAGCGCATCCCGTTCCTCAGCGGTCAGCTTGCCCGCCAACTCCGCCTGGCTGAACAAGATTTTCAGATTGACTTCGTGATCCGAGCAGTCAACACCGCCCGAATTGTCGATAAAGTCGGTGTTAATCCGTCCAGCCTTCAGGGCGTATTCAACCCGTCCGCCCTGGGTAAAGCCAACATTGGCGCCCTCAGCCACCACCTTAGCCCCAACCTCATGACCATTAATGCGCACCAGGTCATTGACACTATCCGAAACCGATAGATGCGTTTCATCCTCAGCCTTGACATAGGTGCCAATACCACCCAACCACAACAAATCGACGGGCAGGCGCAATATCGATCGAATAATATCGTTGGGGTCAACATCCTTGGCATCCACGCCCAACCATTCTGCTACCGCAGGATCCAACGTCACATTTTTGGCGGATCGTTTGATAATCTGCCCGCCTGGCGAAAGCAGGCTGACGTCATAATCTTCCCAGCTGGATCGCGGCAAATCAAACAGGCGTTTGCGTTCGTTCCAACAGGCGTTGGGGTTTTTGGGGGCGGGATCCAGGAAAATATGTTGATGGTTGAAGGCCGCCACCAATTTAAGGTTTTTGGACAGCAACAGCCCATTGCCAAACACATCGCCCGACATATCGCCGACACCCACCACCGTCAGCTCTTCTTGATCGGCGTTACGCCCCATATCGCAGAAATGCCGCCGAACCGATTCCCATGCCCCGCGGGATGTGATGCCGATTTTCTTATGGTCATAACCCTTGCTGCCACCTGAAGCAAAGGCATCGCCCAACCAGAAGTTATACTCCGCCGCAATATTATTGGCACGGTCAGAGAAGGTCGCCGTACCCTTATCCGCTGCCACCACCAGGTAATGATCATCCTCATCATGCCGTGTTACCTGGGGCGGTGGCACCACCTTACCCTCCACCAGATTGTCGGTGATATCCAACATGCCACGAATCAACAGGTCATAGGCCTGTTTCCCCAAATCTGCCAAGGGTTGGCTGGCGGTTGGTGTCGATTTGACCACAAAGCCGCCCTTAGCCCCGACGGGAACAATGACAACATTTTTGACCAACTGTGCCTTAACCAGTCCCAAAACCTCCTGACGAAAGTCTTCACGCCGATCCGACCAACGGATACCGCCACGGGCAATCTTACCCCCACGCAGATGCACGCCTTCCATCAACGGGCTGTACACAAAAATCTCCGCAAAGGGGCGGGGGGCAGGCAACCATTCCAACGCAGTCCCCAGAATCTTAAAGCTTAGGCATGGTTTGGCCGACCCATCCTCAGACCGTTGGTAATAGTTGGTACGCACCGTCGCCTGCAACAAATCCACCAGGCTGCGCAAAATCCGTTCCTGCTCCCGCGTGGCCTTTTCCGCCAACAGCTGCTGCACCAACGTCAATTGCTGACGCACCACGGGCAAATTCAGGTTGTTGGGATCAAAACGCGCATGAAAGGCGTGCATGATATGCACCGCAACCTGTGGCAAGGCCAGCACGCTTTGCCCCAAATAGCTTTCATTGTATCCCGCCCCCAACTGACGCAGCCATTTAAGATAGGCACGCAGCACGGTAATCTCACGCCCAGTCAACCCGGCCGTAAGCGTCAGCCGATTAAGCTCATCATTTTCCAGCTTGTGATCCCATAAATCTTGCAACAGCGATGTCACCCGTTCGGCCAAGGCGGCGTCAACCGTTACATCCATCGGCAAGGCAACCGTTATGTCATTCAAAAACAACAACTCATCGGCGCCATTGCCACAGCCCGCCACAAAACGGAACGGATTTTCATTAATCAGGCGGATACCCATGCGATCCAACAGGGGCGTAATGTCGGCCAGGGCAACAGGTTCCGCATGCTGAAACAGCTTAAGCTTTAACCGCTGCTCCTGCAAATGCGTGCTGGGCAGCAATTCGGTCGACAAATGAATCATCAGGCTGCGTTTTTGGCTAAGCGCCAACAAATAGGGCAAGTCGGCAAAGGCATTTTCGGGGGTAAAGCGCTCTTGATACGACAGGCTAAAACCGTTTTTTCAAAACCTGCAAATACTGATTCCACAATCCGGGGGCATCGCGGCGAATCAACTCCTCCAACCGTTCTTCCCAGCTTTGCGCCAACTGCTGCAACTCTTCTTCCAATTGGTTCCAGTCGGCCTCAATCAACGCACCACCGCTGGCCTTCAGCACCAAATGAATGCGCATAAAGGGTGATTCACCGGTTTGCAACAACAGTTGGTTTTGATGACCGCCAAGGGATTGCTCAAGGTGGTGAACCAATTTTTGTTCCAGGGTGGTGCTATAGGCCAGGCGCGGCACATAGATAAAACAGCTGACAAAGCGGTGCAGCGGATCAAAACGGCCGAATAGCGCCAATTTCTGGTGGTCTTGCAGATACAACAGGCTGATGGCCATTTGATAAATCGTCTCATCATCCATCTGCAACAATTCATCGCGGGGCAGGGTTTCCAGGATGTGCATCAACGCCTTGGCATTATGGCTGTCTGGCAAAAACCCGCTTCGACCATGAATGGCCTTAATTTTTTCGCGCAACAACGGGATTTCAAGAATCGATTGCACATAGACGGCTGAGGTGAACAAGCCAACAAACCAACAGACTTCCTGCAACTGCCCCTGATCATCATAGAATCTTAGGCCGATGGCATCCATCAACACTGGCCGATGGACGGTTGCGGTTTGGCTGGTTTTCACGATCGATAACGTGCCGCCCAACAACATGAAATTTTTGGCCTTGGCCGACATATCTGACAGCCTTCTGGCACCCGCAAACAGGGTCACGCTGTCATCCCGCAACACGCCCAGACCGCTGTCGGGAACCACCACCAACCTCTCCTCACGGCTGCTATCTTGTCCGGTCTTATCGTTGCTGGCGCCCCCCTGATAGAACAGGCTACGGCTGCCCAAAAAGGTAAAGTGGCCGCTGTCTAACCAACTAAGCAGCGCATTGACCTCAGCAATCTCATGGGCGGGCAGTCCCGATCCCTCAAATTTGGCCTGCATCGCTTTCAGTCGTTGGCGCATGGGTTGCCAATCATTAACCGCATGGCGAACATCGCGCAGCACATCGTCCAATTTGGTTTTTATCAGCTCCAATTGTGCAGGGGCCAGCGATCCCGTGGTATAAAACTGCTGCCATGATTCCAACACCGCCGTCCCTTGCAGCGGTTTTTGGCTTGCCTGCCCTGATGACCCAGATGGCGCCAACCCCATCAGCTGACCATCGCCAGAACGCACCGAAGCCATAATTGGATGAATAACCAGATTAACGATCAACCCCGCCTGGTTCAAAACCGCCGTAACCGAATCAACCAGAAACGGCATATCATCTGTAACAATTTCAGCCAGTAGCACACCATCGCGCTGGGTCAGGCGGCAATTGGGCTGCCCCACCGTGCGGTTCGCGCCCAACTCAATCATGCTTAGCAGTCCATCGGCCTGCCCCGCTGTACCCAACCGATTCCAATCGGCTGGGCTGATATGTTGATAAAAAAGCCCTGCCGCTTCTGCCCAATCCCAATCAGCAGGCAATGCAGCCGTGTCGGCGCTGCTCAGTCTGGCCAACAATTCAGGAAATTTTGGCGGATGGGCTGGATTTGCATCGTTCGCGTGATTCAAATTTTGGGCGGCAGCATTCATGGTTTTGGCAACGCGGTTAAGGGGTTAGCAGCATTAACGCTATGCGGCGCTTTACGCCTGAAGCAGGCTTAACATACTCAATTAGGGCATGACCACCCCTTATTAAGCGCATCGCAACAAAATTGATTGATGATCACAAAAACCCAATAGGGCGGCATTTGCCAGATATCCAATCAGACAGCCACCCCAGGCCTAAAACTGTGCAGAACTTGTCTTAATAGCCAGGGGGTTAACGCTTGCTAGAGGCGACAGGACGCTCAAATCGCCAAACACTGGCGGGGGGCAGGTTGCGGATAATTAAAGCCGTGCGACGCCCCAAAAGACCTAAGCGGCGATAGGCGACGGGCGATCCAAAAGCATAGGTAAACTGTATAAAGGGCTTGCCAGCGGGCAAGGCCTGGAAAACAGCGGACAGGATTTTGGACTGCACCCATTTGGGCATGCCGATAAGAGGTAGGCCAGAGATAACAGCCCCCACCGAGCCAATATCATGCCTGGCGATAAGCTTTGCCAGCTCAGCCGCATCACCATTAACAATCAAAACGGCGGGGAATTTACGCCGCAAAACCTTAACCAGGGCTGGATCCCGTTCAACCACCACCAACCGTTTGGAGCATACCCCCCGCCGCAAAATCTCACGCGTGAAGGCACCTGTACCACCGCCCAGCTCAACAACCCATTCATCCGGCGACAATTCGGGCAGATTATCGACCATGGCGGCAGCCAACCAACGGCTGCTGGGCGCCACCGCACCAATGGCAAAAGGCCGACGTAGCCACTTAGCAAAAAAGCGCAAATGCTCCACAATCCAATGACCAAAGGGGCTAGCAACATTAAGCAAATAATTCAC
>CAISOG010000217.1 GCA_903887035.1 uncultured Holosporaceae bacterium
ATGAAACCATGAAGCCGAAAGAGGCCGCGGTTATTTTTAATCAGCTGGACAACACCATCCTGATTCAAGTGCTTAGTAAGATGAAAGAGGCCAAGTCGGCGATTATCATGGCCAATATGGATCCTGTTAAGACGCGGGTGGTAACCGCCCTGCTGCTGGATCATAAAAAGCTGCCCGAACTGCCAGAATAGCTGCTGAAATAGTCGGCAATCGTCCTTAGATGGCTTTTGTCAGCAGAATGAACTTTGCACGGTGGCCGTGGATTCATCAAGGCCTGTCCCCTGTATCCATCCACCCCCCAACACCCTTTCTCCCTTATAAAACACACAGGCTTGCCCCGGGGCAATCGCGCCATGATCATCGGCATTGTTCAGGGTGACGATGGCTTGTGTATCCGTTCCAGGCTGCGCGGTTAGGCTTAGGCGGGCGCCCACCGGGGTCATCATCGATCGCCACTTGACCGCTACCGCCAAATCGGTCACGGGTGTGGTGCTATTTGGCGCCGCATCGCCCAGCCAATTAACCTCGCTCAGGCGCATTTGTTGACAGCGCAAATCTTGGCGCGCGCCGACCACCACCTGCCGCCGCACCGCGTCCAGCCGAATAACGAACAGCGGCTCATTATCGCCGTCTTTCTGTCCGCCGATGCCCAGCCCCTTACGCTGGCCAATGGTGTAGTGAATGATGCCCTGATGCCGTCCCATCACCCGCCCATCCAGATGGACAATGTCGCCAGGCTCCACCGCCTCTGGCCGCAGGCGCGCCACCACATCGGCATAGCCACCGGTCGGCACAAAGCAAATATCCTGGCTATCGGGCTTATCGGCCACGGCCAAGCCATAGCGAGCGGCCAGGGCGCGGGTTTCGTCTTTGCTGGCCAGGCCGCCGAGGGGGAAGCGCAAAAAGTCTAACTGCGCCTGCGTGGTGGCAAACAGGAAATAGCTTTGGTCACGGTTGTGATCGGCGGCGCGGTGCAGCTGCGCTTGGCCAGAATCGGCCAGCAGCCGTTGGACGTAATGCCCCGTCGCCAAGGCCTGCGCCCCCAGGTCGCGTGCCATCTCCAACAAATCTTTAAACTTCACCCGCTGGTTGCAGCGCACGCACGGAATCGGCGTTTCGCCGCGCGCATAGGCATCGGCAAAATCCTGAATCACCGCCTGGTTAAAACGGCTTTCATAGTCCAACACATAGTGGGGGATATTCAGGCGATCGGCGACTTGGCGGGCGTCATAAATGTCCGCGCCAGCGCAACACGCGCCCTTTTTGCCTAGAGCTTGGCCGTGATCATACAGTTGCAAGGTGATGCCGATGACCTTAAACCCCTGCTCCGCCAGCACGGCGGCCACCACGCTGCTGTCCACCCCGCCCGACATGGCCACCGCCACCGTTGCACCCGCGGCCAAATCGGTTGGCATGGGGGGAAGGGCGGTGTTGGCGGCCGATTGCCGCTGGGCAGGTGAGCTGTTCCAGGCGGATCGCAACGGGCAAGTGGGGGATTCTTGCGGGGTAGGGTATTCGTTCATGGAATGGCCTAATAAAATTTCGGGTTGTTTCGCCTAAACACATGCGCCGCAACATATGTGCCGCCATTGGCATCGATGCGGGACGATAGTTTAGCATGAATTGACCTTATCACCACAGTATTTCTGCCAGTATTGCTCAGGGCGGGGGGATGGCTATTAGGGCTTATTGAGTGGGCGGGGTGGCCGGCGGTTGCCAGCTGTAGTCAATTGCATACAGTTTGGCATAGCCGCGCGGGTCGGTGAACAGCAGGGTCATGCCGGGCGGATCCACAAAATCGCTGCGCAAATTCATGATCATGATGTAATCAAAATCCTGCCGCCATGTTGGCCAGGGGCAGTTCATCTCACGGAAACAGGTTAAACGGCTGGATCGCATGACATAGCCTTTGGGTGCGGTGCCGTTTAGCCATTCCCAGAACATGAGGGTGGTATCAATTTCGGCCATATGGTGAAATTCTGGTCGAACCAGTACGCTGTGCTTGGCGGGATGGGCGAAAAATGGCGTGGCAAACACCGAACGATCCATGATAGCAAAGCTGCTGTAATACCCAACGTGTGATACCGCGTTAGCTTGCAGGGGATCGGGCTGGCACTGCAGATCGCCATAGGGATTGCCGTACCTATAACACAGGTTGCTTTGCTCTGTCTGCATGGATAACAATAGCTTTTTTCCGGGATCGAGCTGTTGAAAGGCGGTGCGGTACAGATCAACATCAGAGGTGATTTTGTTGGCATTCACGCTGAAGGTGGCGATGCGTATTAGGATGCACAGGGTGATAAAAATCGTGGTGAAACGGGCAAAAACCCTGTCGGTCAGAATCGGATCAATGCTGATAACCGCCAGGGTGAAAACCACCTGATAAAGGCGGGTATCGAAAACCCCCGAATCAAACATGTTGTCGGGGAAGAAGTTGGCCAAACCTAAATAAACTAAAGAAAGACCGACCAGATAATTGCTCTTGTTTATTTTGTTTTTCAAGACAATAACCGCCGTGAAAGCCAAAAAACAGACAATAAGCTGTTGATCAACATAGATTTGGTTAAAAATTCTAATG
>CAISOG010000218.1 GCA_903887035.1 uncultured Holosporaceae bacterium
GTTCGTCTTCCTTTTCAAGCCCATCAAGAAACGCTAGTGATCTAGCCTCCACCTCCTCAGCGGTATAGACCCGCCCATGCCGAATATCATCGGCGGATTTCAACAGTTCGCCCAGGATATAGCGACTCTCCCCCTCCTCCCGATCCATATCGGCGCGAATCAGGGCGCGCACATACTCACTGGGGGTGGCATAGTCACGCTTGCCATTGGTGCGAAGATCGACATAGGCGCGCAATTCATCGGGAAGGCTGACGTGCAGGCTGCTGGCCATTGGCAAACTCCTAAAGTTTATCGTTAAACACATCCCTTATCATGCGCCAAAAAAGCGCAATATGTCAATAGATAACAAATGTTGACATGGGTGATAACAGGTAAGCGGGCGGCGGGAAATGAGATGGGTTGTGGAAGGCGGGGTTGCGAATGTCGAAGAATGGGCGTGATGCACCAACATCACAATGTCATCCTCCGCGAATGCGGGGGATCCATGCGATGCTAGGGCGGGGATAGGCAGTAACAGGGTGTTGGATCTCCGCCTACGCGAAGATGACGACGGAGAGGCGGCCATGGCGGGGGAGTTGGGAGGGGTTAGCTGTCTGGCGCTAGCTTGTAGTGGGGTCTAATCCCCAACCACCAGGGCTTGCCAGGCGGCCTCATCCAGCACGGTAATGCCCAGCTTTTCTGCCTCGGCCAGCTTGCTGCCCGCCTCACTGCCCGCCACCACATAATCGGTGGCTTTTGACACGCTGCTGCCCACCTTTGCGCCCAAATTTATCGCCAAAGCCTTCGCCTGTGCCCGCCCCATTTGTGTCAGCGTGCCCGTGAAGACCACGGTTTTGCCCGCCAGCGGTTTGTTGGCGCCCCCCTCCCCCGTTGCCGCATCCGCCACCACCAACTCTTCCAACAATTGCCGCACCAGGGTGGGATGCTGCGGCTGTTGGAAATAGCGGGCAATATCCTGCGCCACCAGCGCCCCAATCTGCGGAATCGCCAACAGGCGGGCATGGGCGGGTTGCTGCGCCAGCGCGGCAGAATCATCGCCAGAAGCCTCAGCAGCCGACGCCTCCTCCGCCAACAATTCCATCTGCCCCATCCACTCCGCCGCCGAACCATAGGCGTTGGCCAGCGATTGCGCCGTCACCTCCCCCACCTGATGGATGCCCAGCGCGTAGATAAGGCGAGCCAGCGGAATTTGACGGCGGGCAGCGATGGCGGCCACCAAATTGTCGGCCGATTTTTGTCCCCACCCTGGCCGATTGGCCAAATCAACCGCGCCGTTCGCCAGTAATTGTGGCAAGGTGAAGATGTCCAGGGGGCTACGCATAATGCCGGCCTCAAACAATTCGGCCAGCCGTTTGTCGCTGAGCCCCGCGATGTCAAAGGCGTTACGGCTGCAAAAATGAATCAACCGCTCCAACACCTGCGCGGGGCAGGCAAAGCTGTTCTGACAGCGGCGAATCGCCCCATCCTCCGACACATCCTCACCTGCACCTTCACTCTCTCTAAGGGCGGGACTGCCGCAGGCGGGGCAGATGGTGGGAAAAACAAAGGGCGCGGCGCGAATTGCCCCCGCCGTCAACACCGTGCCCGTAATTTTGGGGATAACATCGCCCGCCCGCTCAATCGTAACCAGATCGCCGATGCGAACATCTTTGCGGACAATTTCATCTTCATTATGCAGGCTGGCACGCGCCACCATCACGCCGCCAACCGACACGGGATCCAAAATCGCAACGGGGGTCAGCGCGCCTGTTCGACCCACTTGCACCAAAATATCCAACAGCTTGGTCACCGCCTGCTCCGCCGCGAATTTATAGGCCGTAGCCCAGCGCGGCGCGCGCGCGGTTAGACCAAGTGTTTGTTGCAGCGGTATATCATCAACCTTGGCCACCACCCCATCGATCTCATAGGCCAGATCGCTACGCTTCGCGCCAATCGATTCAATCGCTGCCCAGGCATCCTCCATGCTATGCACCCGTTGACGCAGCGGGCTAAGGGCTATTCCCGCCGCCCCCAATCGGGCAAAGCTGTCCCACAGGCTGTCGGCCAGGGGTTGGGAAAGAAAGCCCAGGCTGTGCGCCTGAAATTTCAGGAGGCGGCTGGCGGTGATGCGGGCATCCAATTGCCGCAAACTGCCCGCCGCGGCGTTGCGTGGGTTGGCAAAGGGTGCCTCCCCCGCTGCTAAACGACTCTGGTTCAGGGCGGCAAAATCGGCCTTATCCATATAAACCTCCCCGCGGATTTCCATCCATTCTGGCCACATCGCCCCCGCGGGCGTTGCCAAAACATGCGGCAGGTTGGCCAGGGTTTTCAGATTGGCCGTCACATCCTCCCCCACCTCACCATCGCCACGGGTGGCTCCCGTGACCAGCTGGCCGTGGTGATAGGTCAAGTTGGCGGACAGGCCGTCAATTTTCGGGTCAATCACCATGACCGGCCATTCCGCCACCTCATCCTTTAACAGCGCGCGTTGCAGCCGTTGGCAGAACGCCAGCCATTCCCCCTGCCCAATCGCGTTATCCAGGCTTAGCATCGGTTGGCGGTGACGCAGCTTACCAAAAGCATCGCCAGGGGCAGCCCCCACCCGCTGGCTTGCCCCCGCCGCCTTAGCCGCCAACGCCGCCAATTCTGGATACTGCGCCTCCAGCTCCAACAGGCGGCGGCGCAGGGAATCGTACTGCGCATCGCTCAACAGCGGTGCATCCTGTTGATAATAGGCGCGATCCAATTCGGCCAGCTGTTGGTTCAGCTGTTGCCATTCGGTTCGATAAGGTGTGTCCGTCATAACCGCCGCCCTGTCACAGCACCCGCGCCCGTCACAACCACTCTGCCACATCTTTGGCAAAATAGGTGATGATGATATCCGCGCCCGCACGGCGAATGCTGGTCATGGTTTCCATCACCACCCGCTGCTCATCAATCCAGCCATTTTGCCCCGCCGCCTTAATCATCGCGTACTCGCCCGACACGTTATAGGCCGCCACGGGCAGATTGGTTTGCTGCTTCACCTGCCAAATAATATCCATATAGGACAGGGCAGGCTTCACCATCACCATATCCGCCCCCTCCGCCACATCCAACGCCACCTCCTTCAACGCTTCGCGGCGGTTGGCGGGATCCATCTGATAGGTGCGGCGGTCACCAAATTGCGGCGCCGACTGCGCGGCATCGCGAAACGGCCCATAATAGGCTGAGGCGTATTTGGCGGCATAGGCCATAATCGGTAGTTCGGCAAAGCCTGCCTCATCCAGGGCGCCCCGTATGGCGGCAATCATGCCATCCATCATGCCCGATGGGGCGATGATATCGGCGCCCGCCACCGCCTGAGCCACCGCGGTGCGCCCCAAAATTTCCAGGGTGGCATCGTTCAGCACCCGCCCACTTTTATCCCCCTGCTGCAAAGCGCCGCAATGACCATGGCTGGTATATTCGCACAGACAGGTGTCGGCAATGACCAGCATCTCGGGCACGGCCTGTTTAATGGCGCGGGTAGCCTGTTGAATCAGGCCAGAATCGTGCCAGGCGCCTGTTGCCGCCAAATCCTTATCCTCTGGCACCCCGAACAGGATAATCCCGCCCAGGCCAAGGCTTGCCACCTGCTGCGCCTCCACCACCGCCTGATCAACCGACAGCTGATAGACGCCCGGCATCGATCCGACGGGGATGCGCACCCCCTGCCCCGCTACCACAAACAGCGGGTATATCAATTGACTGGGTTGCAGATGGGTTTCGCGAATCAGGCTGCGCATGGCGGGGCTGACCCGCAAACGACGGGCGCGGGCGACAGGAAAAACAGGCATAGACATCCAAACCACCTTCCGAAAAAACCTAACGAAACAACGATCGAATCGTCATTTACCTGCCACACCCTAAGGCAGTTTCCGCATTCAGCGCAAGA
>CAISOG010000219.1 GCA_903887035.1 uncultured Holosporaceae bacterium
CCGATACCCCCACGCAACATCATATGGTGCAGGATTTGCGCGCCAACCGTTTGGCCAAAGCCCATAAGTTAAGAGATCTGGGCATCAATCCCTATCCCCACAGTTTCCCCCGCAGCCACCAAAATGCGGAATTGCAAGCCCATTATGCCAATTTGGAAAATGGCAGCGATACCACGGATGAGGTTAAGGTGGCTGGGCGAATTATGGCGATGCGCAACAACGGTATGTTTATCGATTTGTTAGATGCCAGCGGTAAAATTCAGCTGTTCAGTCATCAGGATCATTTGGATCCAGCGTCTAAAGTCATTCTCGACCTATTGGATATTGGTGATATTGTGGGAGCGATGGGCGCAATCCGCCGTACCCCCCGTGGTGAGCTGTCGGTGCGGGTACAAACCTTGGTGGTTCTGTCAAAAGCCCTATTGCCATTGCCAGAAAAGCATCATGGCTTGACGGATGTGGAACAGCGCTATCGCCAACGCTACCTCGACCTTATTATGAGTGAGGAGTCGCGCCAAACTTTTATCACGCGCAGCCTGATTGTGCGCCATTTGCGTCAGCTGATGGAGGCGGAGGGCTATATTGAGGTGGAAACCCCAATGCTGCACCATACGCAGGGTGGAGCGGCGGCCAAGCCGTTTCATACCCATCACAACGCCCTGGGCATTGACCTGTTGTTACGGATTGCTCCCGAATTGGATCTTAAGCGCCTGTTGGTGGGCGGCCTGTATGATGGGGTTTTTGAGATTAACCGATGCTTTCGCAACGAAGGCATTTCGGTGCGGCACAATCCCGAATTTACCACGATTGAGGCCTACAAAATGTGCCTGGATGCCGATCAGGTGATGACCCAAAATGATCGCGTGTTATCGCAATTGGTAACACGGATTCACGGATCTAACACCATCTCTTTTGGGGATCATGTGTTGGATTTCACCCCACCTTGGCCGCGTCATCGCATGACCGATTTGGTCAAATCGGCCTCTGGCATTGATTTTGAAAGCATTAGTGATCCGACGCAGGCAGTTGCGGCGGCGGCCAGCGTTGGGGTAAAACTGCCCCCGAAAACCAGTTGGGGTGCTGTGGTAGCAGAGGTTTTTGCAGAAAAGGTTGAGTCATCCTTAATTCAGCCAACCCACGTTATTGATTATCCCAGAGATATTTCCCCACTTGCTAAGGCGCATCGTCATGACCCACGTTTTGCTGAGCGTTTTGAAAGTTTTGCCAACGGGTGGGAAATTGCCAATGGCTTTTCAGAGCTGACAGACCCACTTGATCAGCGGGCACGTTTTGAGGATCAGGTGGCGGCACGCGCCGCAGGGGATGAGGAGGCGATGATGTTGGATGAGGATTTTATAACCGCCCTGGAATATGGCCTGATGCCCTGCGGAGGATTTGCCTTTGGAATCGATCGCCTAACCATGTTGCTGACCAATCGGCACAGTATCCGCGATGTTATTGCCTTTCCAACTTTGCGTCCCAAACATCAGGGTTAAAGCAGCACCCCTAACCCTTTGCAATATTAGGTGAAATCGTTATGACCAGCGCCCCCATCCCAATCCCTACCAGCAAACCTGGCAACCCCAATTTTGGCTCGGGCCCCTGCGCCAAAAGGCCAGGCTGGCATTTGGAGGCGCTGAAGGATGCATGTTTGGGGCGGTCGCACCGATCCAGCGCGGGTAAGGCCAAGCTGGCTGAGGCGATTGCGCGCAGCAAAAAGCTGTTGGAGCTGCCCGACGATTACCTGCTGGGCATCGTGCCAGCCTCCGACACGGGCGCAATCGAAATGGCGTTGTGGAGCCTGTTGGGGCAGCGCGGGGTGGACGTGGTTGCCTGGGAAAATTTCGGGCTGGAGTGGGTGCAGGATGTGGTGGAGCAGTTGCAGCTGCCCGACGCCCGCAGCTTCACCGCCCCCTATGGCGGCTTGCCCGATTTGGGTCAGGTTGATTGGGCGCGGGACGTGGTCTTTTGCTGGAATGGCACCACCAGCGGCGTGCGGGTACCGAACGGCGATTGGATTGCCGACGACCGCCAGGGGTTGAGCATTTGCGATGCCACCTCCGCCGTGTTGGCGATGCGGCTGCCCTGGCACAAATTGGATGTCGTCACCTATTCCTGGCAAAAAGTGCTGGGGGGGGAGGCGCAGCATGGCATGATCGCCCTCAGCCCCCGCGCGGTCGCCCGCCTGGAAAGCTATACCCCCGCCTGGCCGATCCCTAAACTGTTTCGCCTGACCAAAAAGGGCAAGCTGATTAGCGGGATTTTTGCGGGCGAAACCATCAACACCCCCTCCATGCTGTGCGTTGAGGATTTCTTAGACGCGCTGACCTGGGCGGAATCGGTGGGGGGGCAGGCCGGGCTGGTCAAGGCGGCGGAGGCGAATGCGCAGCTGGTGGCGGACTGGGTAGCCCGTACCCCCTGGGTCGATTTTTTGGCCAGCGATCCCGCCACCCGCTCCACCACCTCAGTCTGCCTCAGCATTACCGCGCCCTGGTTTACCGCCCTGGCCAGTGATGCGCAGCAGGAGGTGATTAAGCAGTTGGCCAAAAAGCTGGAGGGGGCGGGGGTCGCCTTTGACATTGCCGGCTATCGCGATGCGCCGGCGGGCTTGCGGATTTGGTGCGGGGCAACGGTACAGGCGGCCGATGTGGCGGCTCTGCTGCCCTGGCTGGACTGGGCCTATGCCAGCGTAGAGGCGGCGTAACGATGGCAACCGCCAGCAGCCCTGCCACCACGGATTCTCATGCCGAGCAAGCCGCCCGTCTAACCCTGATTACCCAAGTGATGATGGGGCTGGCCTTAGTGGCCGTGCTATCCCTGCACCTGTTGTCCGCGCTGTTGGCGGGATTGCTGATTTACCAGCTGGTGCAGGCGACCGTGCCGTTGACCAAACGGCTGGGGGTGATGCCAAGGCTGGGCAAGGTCATCGTGCTGATTCTGGTGCCATCGGTGATGATTGCCGCCATTACGGTTGGGGTGCTGATTCTGGCCGCCCATCTGCATAGCGGCAGTGACAGTGCGCCCGCCCTGTTGCAAAAACTGGCAGATGTGGTGGATAAGGCGCGCAGCTATTTGCCCCTATCTTTGCAGGATGAGTTGCCCACCTCGGTTGAGGAGTGGCAGGTGTCCTTGGCGGCCTGGCTGCGCGATAACGCGGGGCAGCTGAGTCATGTTGGCCGAACGGTCGGGGTGTCGTTGGTGCATATTCTGGTCGGCATGATTATCGGCGGCATGGTGGCCTTTTGCCATGAGATTGAGCCCGCATCGCGGCGGCCGCTGGCCAAGGCTATGGTGGACAGGGTATCGTTGTTAAACAACGCCTTTCACCGCATCGTGTTTTCACAGGTGCGGATATCGGCGCTGAACACCGTGCTGACCGGCATTTTCCTTAGTGTGGTGATGCCGATGGTGGGCAGCCCATTGCCCTTTACCAAAACCATGATTGTGGTGACCTTTGTCGCGGGGTTGTTGCCGGTGATTGGCAATTTGATTTCCAACACCATCATCGTGCTAATCAGCCTTAGTGTGTCGATGCCCGATGCTATTAGCGCCCTGGTCTTTTTGGTGTTGATTCATAAGCTGGAATACTTCCTGAATGCCCGCATCATTGGCGGGCGAATTTCGGCGCGGGCATGGGAATTGTTGATTGCCATGCTGGTGATGGAAGCCGCCTTTGGCCTGCCTGGGCTGATTGCCGCACCGATCTACTACGCTTATCTGAAAGATGAGCTAAGCGCGCAAAAGCTAATCTAGAGCATTTCCCATTTAGCCCTACACGTCGTTCCGCCGTCGCTACGCTATGGCGGACAAGCAGGCCACTGCGGACTTGCCTTCCTAGTGTAGAACTAAAGCGAAAACGATCTAGAGCGAAAATGCCCTAGAGAGCTTTCGCTTTAGCCCTTTTTCTTTTTCTTGCTGCGCGGGTTGCGAACAGCATCACTGATCCGCACCACCATTGCCGCGCTGTAGCCAATGGCCAGGCTGCCAAAGCCGCCACCAGCCGCCAGGATGGGATCACGGTCGGCCAGCAGCAGGCAGGAACTGGCGCCAATCGCCCCGATCAGCAACATTCCCAAATAGGCGTGAACAGCCCGCTGCCTCTCATCCTGTTTCCAAAGCTGGCCAGTGCGACGGTGGCGGCGGCCATGCCGACCCAGGCGGTAAAAAGCCCGCCATTCATAGCCCGCCCACAGCATCAGCCCCATGATGATCAGCAATATCAAAATGTCCGGATGTTTTCCCACCGCCGTTCTCGTTCTTACAGGTTAAGGTTTCTCCCTTCACCTGTTTCAAACTCTGCTGCCAAAGGCAATCACCTCTTGCCGATAGCGTGATGGTGGTGCATCCTGTTCGCCTGTTTTTTTCATTCCCAATGAGTTGCCCTTGCCATGCCAAAAGTTTTGATTGCTGACGATTTGTCATCCTCTGCCGTTGCGGTTTTTACCCAGGCGGGGATTGAGGTTGATGTGAAAACCAAATTGCCCGCCGATCAGCTGATGGCGATTTTGCCCGACTATGACGGGTTGGCGGTGCGTTCGGCGACTAAGGTGACGGCTGAGGTCTTGGCGGCCGCCCCCAAGCTGCGGGTTATTGGCCGCGCGGGGATTGGGGTCGACAATATTGATGTTAAGGCGGCTTCGGCCAAGGGCGTGGTGGTGATGAACACCCCCTTTGGCAATTCGGTCACCACGGCGGAGCACAGCTTTGCCCTGCTTATCTCCATGGCGCGTCAAATTCCCGCCGCCGATGCCAGCACGCGGGCGGGCAAGTGGGAAAAATCGCGCTTCATGGGGGTGGAGCTGTTGGATAAAGTGCTGGGCATTATCGGCTGCGGCAATATCGGTGCCCATGTGGCGGTGCGCGCCAAGGCCTTTGGCATGCGGGTGTTGGCCTATGACCCCTATCTAACCGCTGAACGCGCCTTTGCCCTGGCTATTGAGAAGGTGGAGCTGGATCAGCTGTTGGCTGCGGCCGACTTTATCACCCTGCACACCCCAATGACGGAGGGGACTCGTCACATCCTGAACGCGGGCAGCATCGCCAAATGCAAACGCGGTGTGCGGATTATCAACTGTGCGCGCGGCGGGCTGATTGATGAGGTTGCCTTGCAACAGGCGTTGGCCAGTGGCCAAGTCGCGGGGGCGGCGCTGGACGTGTTTGAGGTGGAGCCCGCCAAGGATCATCCGCTGTTTGCGGATGAGCGGGTCATCTTCACCCCCCATCTGGGCGCATCCACCGCTGAGGCGCAGGAGAAGGTGGCGGTGCAGGTGGCGGAGCAGATGGTCGACTTTCTGCTGCATGGCGCGGTCAGCAATGCCGTCAACCTGCCGTCTGTTAAGGCGGATGAGTTGGAACATTTGCGCCCCTATCTCAAACTGGCCGAACAGCTGGGGCAGCTGGCGGGACAGTTGGTCAGTGGCGGTATTCGCACGGTGGAGTTGGCCTTTGAGGGGGCAGCGGCCAATCTGAACACCAGGGCGTTAAGCAATTTGGCGGTTTGCGGCCTGCTTAGCCCCATCCTAAGCGATGTGAACCAGGTTAATGCCCAACAGCTGGCCGAATCGCGCGGCATCCGATTGTATGAAGTGCGGCAGGAGCGCAGCGAGGATTTTCAAAGCTTAATCAGCCTGACCGTCACCACCGAAAAGGGCAAAAGCCGCTTTGCCGGCACCGTGCTGGGTGGTGAGCTGCCGCGGGTGGTGGAGGTTGATGGCGTGCATGTCGAGGCGGAGTTGGGGCCACAAATGCTGTACCTGCGCAACGATGATCGCCCAGGCTTTATTGGCGCGCTGGGGCAATGTTTGGGGCAGCATGGCATCAACATCGCCACCTTCCACCTGGGGCGGACGGGTCCTAAACAGGTCGCCATCACCCTGTTGCAAACCGATCAGCCCGTACCCGCCACCGTGCTAGCCGAAATTCAAGCCTTGCCCCATGTGCAACGGGTTGTCACCCTGACCCTTACCGCGGCGGCTTAACACCCGACTTTTGCCACCCCCAACAACAGGAATTTTATCGCATGAGCAATGTCGTCGTTGTGGGCACCCAATGGGGGGATGAGGGTAAGGGTAAGATTGTCGATTGGGCCTGCAACCAGGCCGACGTTGTCGTTCGCTTTCATGGCGGCCATAACGCTGGCCACACTCTGGTCATTGATGGCGTAACCTATAAGCTGCATCTGTTGCCGTCGGGCATTGTGCGCCCCAACAAAATTAGCGTGATTGGCAGCGGGGTGGTGTTGGATCCCTGGGCATTGCTGAACGAAATGGCCACGGTGCGCGGCCAGGGGGTCAGCATCACGCCCGACAGCCTGCTGATTGCCGATAACGCCCCCCTGATTCTGCCCTTTCATGCCGAGATTGACCGCGCGCGGGAGGGGGCACGGGAAAAGGGGCAGGGGCAGCCCGCAATCGGTACGACGGGGCGCGGCATTGGCCCCGCCTATGAGGATAAGATTGGGCGGCGGGCAATCCGCCTGTGCGATCTGGCGGAGCCAGACAGCCTGCGTCACAAATTGGACGATTTGATTTTTCACCACAACGCCCTGCGGCAGGGTTTTGGGGTGCAGCCGATTGCGTTGGAGCCGCTGTATCAGGAGCTGTTGGCGATCGCGCCCCAACTGTTGCCCCACGCTGTCCATTTGGGCAGCACCATGCAGCGTTTGCGTCAAGGCGGCGGCCGCATGTTGTTTGAGGGGGCGCAAGGGCTGTGGCTGGATGTGGAGCATGGCACCTATCCCTTTGTCACCTCCAGCCACACGATGCCGGCGGCGGCGGCGATTGGCGGCGGGGCAGGGTTGGGGCAGTTGGGCTTTACCCTGGGCATTACCAAAGCCTATACCACCCGCGTCGGCAATGGCCCCTTTCCATCCGAGCTGTTGGATGATGACGGCGAAAAGCTGGGGCAACGGGGTAAGGAGTTTGGCACGACCACCGGGCGCAAACGCCGTTGCGGCTGGTTCGATGCGGTGTTGGTGCGGCAATCGGTGGCGATGGGCGGTGTTAACGGATTGGCGCTGACCAAGCTGGACGTGTTGGACGATTTTGCCGAGATCAAGCTGTGCGTTGGCTATCAGCTGGATGGGCAGCCGCTAGACTACATCCCCAGCTTGCCCAGCCAGCAAGCCCGCCTGCAACCGATTTATGAGGTGTTGGAGGGGTGGCAATCCAGCACGGAGGGGGCACGCAGTTGGAAAGACCTGCCCGCCCTGGCCATCAAATACATCCGTCGGATTGAGGAATTGGTGGGATGCCCCATCACCCTGGTCTCCACCTCACCCAAACGCGAAGACGTGATCCTGGTCAGCAACCCTTTTGGGGTGTAGGGCGGGGAGTTTTTGGCACAAAAAAAGGTTTAAACATAAAAATACAGAATATCATTACAAAAATATTGATCGTACCGCTGTATTGTTATAAGCTATCATTTAAAGCAATTTAATATGATGATAAACCAATGGCAGATTCAGCACAGCGCAGGGTTTTCCCTCCGAGAGCAGGTATTCGTGAACGCGGCTTTGCAACGCGGGTCACGGGGCGGTTGGATGACCGCAACAGCATTGTTTTGGCAGAGTTGTTGCAAGCCTGGCACTGCC
>CAISOG010000220.1 GCA_903887035.1 uncultured Holosporaceae bacterium
AACAATAAATTTACTTTTTTTGCCGAGAAATTTTTTTGTTTTTTGATTGATAAAAGCATTAGGGAGATCATCGAACCAGGGTTTCATTAGATAAATTCTGTTAATATCATCTATGTAGTCGACGATAGAGCTGATATTGCGCCGATCCTCCTGACTGGGAATTTCTTTGGGTTTTTGAATATTCCCATTAACCAGCATCTGGTTTTTTTCCAAAATTGCCTGTAATCGGTGAAGCTGACTGTTGGCCGAAGCATTGCTAGCGCCCCAGGGGCCAAAGGACGCGGCCAGCAGCAAGAAAACGATGCTAGCAAAAATGATTTTTGGCGCCTTATCCCTTGATTGAATCAAGGTGGTAACGGCCGCCAGCATCAACCAGATAAGGCACAAGACAATCGTATAGCGCTGTTCGGTGATGCCATATTCATCAATGCGCTGTCCAATACTCACGGCCAGCAACGCCAAGGGAACAAACAAAATCTTGAAAAAGTATCGAGCAAACAAATTGATAATACCCGGATTTTGGTGCAGGGGGTAACTGGCCAAATAGGCAATTATGCCGATACAACCAAAAGCTGACACCATATAGGCAACACCCCCCTTAGGAAGATTCCAATTGACCAGAATCTGCGCCGTATAAACATAAAGTATGATTGCGTAAATACACAATAAAGGAATGGCAATATAGGGCAGGATAATGCGAATATCTTTGGGGCACTCCCTTTCTTCTTCATGAAAATTGACGGTTATACCGGTCATGGCTAATACAGGAGAAAATAATGTTGCTATAACAAAAAATCCGTACAAATAAACGGCACTTGTTCTTAAGCCAAAAAGCGAATCTATGCTTGCAGATATTGTAAGAATACCAACGTACAAAACCACTGCCGCCAAAATCGTAAATAGGATATGCAGCCATAGCCGATAGTTGTAGGTCCATATTTGCATGGTTGTTGCCCGTTTGTTTAAAAAGGGGGCAATAAAAATGCTTAGAAACAGGGCGGAACCCGCAAACCAAACTTGGGATAATGGATCATGGGATTGACCGAAAAGCCAAGCCAATAAGGCAAAACCAGCCGTGCCAATGGCGTAATAGCGTTTGATACCCCAACCGTGACTTTCGGCGTACAATTTCAGGGCGATGAACCAAAAACAACCACAAAATAACAGCGATAGCAAAGCCGAATGAATGCGGCTTTCAGGCCAAAGCGCCTTAAAGATTGGAACAGTCGTCACCAAGCAAAACAGCAGGCTGCACAGCGCGGGTATGGGAAAGCGCCGTATAGCAGTGACAATATTGGGCGCCAAGTTTTTTAAGGCGTTTTTGAACATGCAGACTTCACTCTTAGACGGGGTTAAGACGCGGACAAGCCCAAGATACAATAATTAAACCTTGGTTGCTATCATATTTTGGGATAATTTGCCGCGGGATACTTTAATGGGTTAAAGCCGCACCGCCTTTGGTGGTGCCCCGGGTCGGACTCGAACCAACACTCCGTTGCCAGAAGCAGATTTTGAGTCTGCCGCGTCTACCATTTCGCCACCGGGGCCCAATCAATCATGGGATTGATATGTTAGGCCTTGTCGCCCGCGCGCGCAACAACTTTGTCGGGGCGGGGGGGGGACGCGGCTTTCAGCTGGTCATACCTGGTTTGCCAGGCCGAACCACCGCATGGATCCCCCGCCTACGCGGAGGATGACAGCTTTAGAGGCGGCTGGCTAAGCAGGGTTAGCACCTGAAAGGCCTGCCCCATCCCTGGATCGGCCAGCAACCGATCCACCCCCGCCTGCTCCGCCTGCTGCCGCGCGGGGGGCAGTTGCGCGAGGCGCTGCAGGATACCCATTTGCCGCAAAAAGTCGGCCTGACTGGTCAAAACTGGCGTTACGGCGGCGACGTGCAGGGATAGTGTCGTCACCACCTCCTGCCAATTGACCGCCACGCTAAGATCCACCGTCCCCAGCTGGCGTAGGGGATCAACCTGCTGATGATGGCCATAGGCCTGCAGGCTGCTGAGCCAATCGGGGCGGGGCGTGCCATAGTCGATGATCAGCCCACCGCCGCCACGCCGATGCAGCAGGTTGGCCACCTCCTGCACCCAAATCTGGCGGCTGGACGACAGCTCCACCACGCCGCCCTCAGGACAATCGGGATAGTGGCGTTGCAGCAGTTGGGCGCGGATCGAATCAACGGGAATCGCGATAAAACGCAGCGGGATAAGGTCGTCATGATTGGTGGCTGGCGCTGGGTGGGCAATATCTTTGGCTTCTGCCTGTAGCTCTGCCTCGGCTGTAACCTCGGTCAGGGCGATCCGCCGTTCCAACCACTGCCCCTGCTGCCGCATCATTTGATCGGCGGGCAGGGCATCCAGAAATTCGTTGGCAATCAACCAGATCGGCGCATCTGTACGATTTTCGCTAAAGTGCGGCAGATTTTGCCAATCTTCATGCCAGGTTACAGAATAGGCGGCCAACCGCTGCTGCTGCTGCGCCCGCAACAGGCTATCGCTCTCCACCAAAATGCACCTGGCAATGCGCCACCATGGCGGGTGCCAGCTGGTGCAACGCCCGCAGCACATCGGCCATTAACACCCCACGGCCGCCGCCAAATTCGATCAGCTGGCAGGGGGCGGTTTCGGTAGCGGTTGGCTGCCCCATCGCCTGCCACGCCTGCACCAACCAGATGGCCAGGCTTTCGCCAAACAGCCCGCTAATCTCTGGCGCGGTGATGAAATCGCCCTCGGCACCAATGGCGGTGGCCTGGCGGTAATAGCCATGTTGGGGATGTTGCAACGCCAACGCCAAAAATTGGCTCAGGCTGATGCTGCCCGCACGCCGTAAATGCTGACGAATCAGGTGGTCAAGCGGGGTTAAAGCTGTTGTGTCCATATCCGCCGCCGCTCTCTCTTACCCTTGCTACAGGGGGCGAGGTGCCAGCCGACCCCGCCAGGCCAACACCATAATCACCGCGCCCGCCACCACCATCAGGCTGCACAGCCATTGCCCCATGCTAAGACCCGCCTGCAACAGGCCAAGCTGGCTATCCGGCTCACGGAAGAATTCCAGGCCAAAGCGGATGACGCCATAGCCCGCCAAAAATACCCCCGCCACCAGCCCTGGCCGCCGTAAGGCTGGCGTGCGCCAGGCCAGCAGGGCAAGCAGTAGGAACAGCAAGGCACCCTCCCCCCCCGCCTGATACAGCTGGCTGGGGTGGCGCGGCAGACCGCTGGGATCATGGGGAAATATCATTGCCCAGGGTACCTGCAACGGGTCGGCCACCCGCCCATACAGCTCCCCATTCACAAAATTGGCAATACGCCCCAGCAACAGGCCAATTGGGGTGCCCGCCGCGATCACATCGGCCAGCGGCCAAAAGCCAATCTTGCTGACCCGTGCCTGCCAAATCATCGCCGCTATCACCCCGATTAGGCCGCCGTGAAAGGCCATGCCGCCATGCCAAATCGCCAACAATTCCGATGGACGTTGCCAATAGACGGGCAAATTGTACAGCAGGCTATAGGCCAGACGGCCACCAAGAATAATGCCCAAAGTTGCCCGCCAGACCAAATCGTCCAGCGCGCGCGGCATGCCCAACAGCGACCGCCCCCCTTTATCCCCCAACCCCGCAGCCGCATTGACGGCCGACCAGTTGTGCCATTCCACCCCGCGCCGGCCAGCATGTTTCGACAGGCGGATGGCATAGCGCCAGGCCAGCACGATACCCAGCAGGTAACTAAGGGCGTACCAACGAATGGCTAAAGGGCCTAGCTGTAGGGCGATCGGATCAATTTCGGGATAGGTCAACATGGACAACAGCTTAACGCCTTACATCCCGATGACAAGGGGGGAGGTGGGAATGCCTAAGGCAGCGGGGGCGGGCTGTCGCCTAGAGTGCGTAAGTATAGAATAAGGTCTGCCCGTTCCTGCGCCGATTTGATACCCGCGAACGACATTTTGGTGCCAGGGGCATATTTGGCGGGCTTAACCAAAAATTTGTTCAACTCCTCATACGACCATTCGCCGGTTAAGCCCTGAAACGCCTTGGAATAGGCATAATCGGCGATGTGCCGCTGGTGACCGCCGACCACACCCCACATGCGGGGGCCAACCATGTTGGGGCCATCCTTAACCAAGCTGTGACAGGCGGTGCATTTTTTGGCGATGGCCTGCCCCCGTTCGACGCTGGCCAGGCTTAGCAGCGGGGCAATCGGCTCAATAGCCGCCTCCGCCGAGGCGGATTCCCCGCCCCCCCCACTGGTGCTGACCGCCGCCACATCAACCGGCGCATAGGCATGTTTTTCTGGCATAACGGGGTGAATCAGCGCATCCGAAAGCAAGCCAGCCAGATGACCCAACAACAGGGTAACCAACACGGCCGCAATCACTTTGTTGGTTTCGAAAGAAGAACGCGACATGGTTGAATGTTCCGACTGAATTGCTTAGGGTCAATGGGGCTCTATGGCTACGATAGCAGGCGCAGCCAGGCTGCAGAACTTTTCTTAACACAACTTAGCGGATAAGGAACAGTCCCTTTGCAAAAGATTCAGCGCTTGGCGTTTCAGGGTGTGCGGGGCGCCTTTGCCCATTTGGCCTGCCAACAATTTTACCCCCAGGCCACCGCCGTCCCCTATCCCAGTTTTGAGGCGGCGATGCAGGCCGCGGCGTTGGGCGAAACCGATGGCGCGGTGATCCCGATTGAAAACTCAACCGCGGGGCGGGTGGCGGGTGTCCACCTGCTGCTGCACAGCAACCAGCTGACCATCCGCGCCGAACATTTTCTGCCCGTCAACCACCAACTGTTGGCGCTTCCTGGCGCGACCTTGGCCGACATCAAACAGGTGGTCAGCCATCCGCAGGCCTTGGCGCAGTGCCACGGGTTCCTTAGCCGCCACCAAATCACGGAGGTGGGGCACAGCAACACGGCGGGGGCGGCGGCGGATGTGGCATCCTGGGGCGATTCCAGCAAGGCGGCGATAGCCTCTAGCCTGGCGGCGGAAATCTATGGCTTGCAGCTTTTGGCCAGCGATATTGAGGATGAGGGGCACAACACCACCCGCTTCCTGCTGCTGCAACCCGCGGACGCTACCATCACCGCTAATCCGCGCGATATGGGCGGGGCGCCGCTGATGACCAGCCTGTTTTTCCGGGTGCGCAACGTGCCCGCCGCCCTGTTTAAGGCACTGGGCGGATTTGCCACCAATGGCATCAACCTGTTGAAAATCGAAAGTTTTATTGAGGATGGGCAGTTCACCGCCGCCCTTTTCTATCTCGAAGCCCTGGGCAGCCCCTTTGACGGCGATCCTACCGCCCCATCCATGCGCTTCGCGTTGGAGGAATTGGGCTTTTTCTCCGACAGCATTCGCCAGCTGGGCACCTATCCCGCCGATCCCTATCGTTTTGGGGGACACGCAGCCTAGGAGATCCTAGAGCGTTTTCGCTTTAGTTCACCACTAGGAAGGCAAGGTGAGCCGCGCGGAGCGTATACGGAAATACGTGAGCACGGCGAGTCCACAGTCTGACGACGTGGTGGGCTAAATGGAAAGCGCTCTACCCTTCTGCGCGATAGGGACGGGTTAGCAGCTGTTGCGCAACCGCCGCCAGCGGTATTTGGCCAGTCAACAACTGTTGCACCGCCCCTGCCAGCGGCAGCTCAACCCCATAGCGCTGACACAAATCTGCCAGCAGGGCGGCACTGCCCACCCCCTCCACCGTTTCCTGGGCGCTGGCGGCATTGGTAACATCGGTAACGGTGGCGGCGGCCAGTTCGGCCAGGGATTGCCCCGCCCGCCCCAGCTTAAGACCCAGGCGATAGTTGCGCGATTGCTCACTGGTGGCGGTCAGCAGTAGGTCACCCAGCCCCGACAGCCCCATCAGGGTGGTGCGCTGCCCCCCCATCGCCTCCGCCAGCCGCGCCATCTCCGCCAAGCCACGGGTAATCAGGGCGGCGCGGGCATTTTCACCCAGCCCATGCCCCATCGTCATGCCTGCCGCCAGCGCGATAACATTTTTCAGCGCTCCGCCGACCTGCACCCCCACCACATCGCTGTTGTGATACAGGCGATAGCTGGGCAGGCTTAGGCGTTCAACCGCGGCCATGCCCAGCGTTGCATCCGCGCAGGCCAGGGTGGCGGCGGCGGGCAGGCCATGCACCACCTCCCCCGCGAAATTGGGGCCCGACAGCACCGCCAGGGGTTGACCCGCTGGCAAGACCGCCGCCAAGGCGGGCAGCAGCAGGCCGCTAGGGTGATGGATGCTGTTATTGCTATCGCCAGAATCGCCAGCACCATCAGGCATCGGCGCAAAGCCTTTGGCGGCGTTGATAACCATCGCATCGGTGGGTAAGCCAGCCGCCTGTAACCGCGCCGCCAGCGCTACGCAAACCTTGGCAGGAACCACCAGCACAACATCGCTGGCCAACTCGACTGCCGCCGCCAAATCCGCCGTGATGCGCACGCCATCCGCCAGGGTAAGATCGGGAAAAAAGCGGGGATGGCGCCGTGACCGTTGCATCACCTCGGCCTGCGCCGCATCACGACACCACAGGCTGACCGCCCATCCCGCCTGGGCATACAGCTGCGCCAGGGCGGTGCCCCAACTGCCCGCCCCCAATACAGCAATTTTGGTAGCGGGTTGGGTCATCGCAACCTCTCTGACGATGGCTTTAGGGCGCCCTAAGCCGTCCAGCTATCGGGCGCGTCCAGATAGCGTTGCACCGAGGCCAATTGTTCGGCGGGCAACAGCTGTTCGCGGCTGGCATAGGCCAACAGGTCGGCCCAGCTGCACAAATAATGCATGTTAAAGCGGTTTTGCGTCATCACCCCCAGGGCGGATTGGAAGATGTTGTAGTAGAAAATCACGAACACATCGCTGACGATGCCGCCGCCGTAGCGAATCGCCTTAAGAAAGTTTACCTTGCTGCCGCCATCGGTGGCCAAATCCTCAATCAACACGGCGGTTTGCCCGCTTTTCAGCAAGCCTTCAATTTGCTTGCCCTTACCAAAATCCTTGGGCTGTTTGCGGACATAGATCATCGGCTGATCCAGCTGCGCCGCGATCAGCGCGGCATAGGGGATGCCCGCCGTTTCGCCGCCCGCAATCACCACATCGTTGGCCTGGCCGATGGTTTCCTGCACCTGCGCCGCCATCAGGCTCATGATCCGCGCCCGTTCCGCGGGAAAGGAAATCAGCATGCGGCAGTCGATATAGACAGGGCTCAGGCGGCCACTGGTCAGGCGGATGGGTTTTTGCGGGGTGAATTGCACCACCTTTAGCTTAAACAGTATTTCGGCAACCTCGGCGGCCACCGCCGCGCTGGGCGCAATCGGGCGATACTCGCTGGCAGTGGTTGTCGTTGCGATTGGGGCAGGATGGTTGCTCATCAAAAAGTTCCTTAACTCAAAGTAATTTCAAAATCTTCCATCACGGGGTTGGCCAACAGGTCTTGCGCCAACGCCGTCAGGGCGGATTCGGTAACATCATCGCCGATTACCAATTCAAAAATTTTGCCCAGATGCAGGCTTTGAACCCCATGCACGCCAGACTGCTGCACCTGCCGCTCAATGGTTTGCGATTGGGGATCCAGAATGCCAGCCTTTGGGCGAACAATGATGGTGGCTTTGCGCATAGCTTATTCCTTTTCCTCGGCAGATTCTTCGGCGGCACGCTCGGCTGTTTTGCCCTGCATTCGGGGCAGAACGCCCAGCCGCCTGGCCACCTCCTGATACCCTTCTTTAACACCGCCCATTTTTAAACGAAAGCGGTCTTTATCCAATTTTTCGTTGGTGTTCATGTCCCACAGGCGGCAGGTGTCGGGGCTGATTTCATCGGCCAGCACCAGGCGCAACATATCATCCTCAATCAGGCGGCCAAATTCCAGCTTAAAGTCAATCAGCCTTAGGCCGATGCCATAGAACAGCCCCAGCAAAAAGTCGTTGATCCGCATGCTAAGGCTGACCATCTCATCCAGCTCTTCGGGGATTGCCCAGCCGAACACCATAATATGATCCTCCGTCACCAACGGGTCGCCCAGCGCATCGGATTTGTAGTAAAATTCGATTAATGGGTGGGGCAGCACCGTGCCCTCAGCAATGCCCAATCGTTTCGACAGCGTGCCCGCCACCACGTTGCGCACCACCACCTCAATCGGCACAATATCAACCCGTTTGACCAGCTGTTCGCGCATGTTCAGGCGTTTGATGAAATGGGTGGGGATGCCGATTTCATTCAGCCGCAACATGATATGTTCGGAGATGTAGTTGTTGATGACCCCCTTACCCTCAATCACATCGCGCATTTCGGCGTTAAAGGCGGTGGCATCATCCTTAAAATGCTGCACCAGGGTGTCTGGGTCGGGCCCCTCGAACAAGATTTTGGCCTTGCCTTCGTAAATTTTGGATCCTTTTTTCATTGCCTGCTTTCCCGTCTGGTGAACATTCGTCTGATTCCCCCTGTTGTAGCCCTATTCTTGCAACAAGCCCAGGGCTTTAAACGATAAGATACCCTTTTTCCCCACCACCAAATGGTCATGCAGGCGGATGTTCAGCAGCCGCGCGCTTAAGGCCAATTCGTTGGTCAGGCGTATATCCTGCGCCGATGGTTCGGGATCGCCGCTGGGATGATTGTGCACGATAATCAGCGCGCTGGCACCCAATACCAGGGCGCGTTTCAGAATTTCGCGGGGATAGGCCGCCGCCTGATCCACCGTGCCGCGCTGATGCACCTCATCGGTAATCAGCTGGTTTTTGCTGTCCAGGAACAGCAGGTGCAGCTCCTCAACCTCCAAATAGGCAATTTTGCTATAGCAATAGTCCAACAGCTTTTGCCAATTGGTAAACACCTCCTGCCCGCGCAGCTGGCTGGCCAAGAAATGGGTGCTGGCGGCGGCAACCACCTTTAGGCTGACGGCGGCGCTGGGCGTCATGCCCGCCATTTGTTTCAGGGCGGCCAGATCGGCGGACAGAACGGCGGCAAAGCTGCCAAACTTGGCCAACAACGCCTTGGCCAGCGGTTTGGTATCGCGGCGGGGAATGCCGCTGAACAACAACAGCTCCAACAGCTCATAATCGGCCAAGGCCGCACTGCCCGCCGTCAGGAAACGCTGCTTTAACCGTTCGCGGTGCCCCTCCGCCCCCGTGTTGGCGCTGGTGGGGGGGGGAGTGGCGGGCGTGGCCTGGGGGGATGGGTCGGGGATGGGCGTATGGGCGCTATCGGATGAAGATGCGGGCGGAGATAGCGCGGGCGCAGCCTGGTGGGTGGGGGCGACGGCATGCCCTCCTGAATCAACGGGTTCAGGGGATGGATGGGCGGTGGAAGCTGGCGGCGATAAATCCGCCAACACCCCTTTGAAGGCAACCTTATTCATGCCTTTAGCTATAACCGATTACCCCACAAACTTCACCTGAATTTTGTGATGGGGCGAATAAATCATAAAGTAAGTTGACATAGCGGTGATGATGAGATATAAAGTGAATGCTTTGATGCTGAGATCTTCAGAAAAATCTATTTTTTTGAAAGATTTATGAGGCAAAAAGCAGTTTGACTTATATACATCGCGCAAGCGAGTATTTTAACCATAAATTCAGAAAGTAAATTTATGACTAATAAAATTTCTTTTCCAGTATCTGTTTGCCGGAAAATATCCACAACAGAAGATGAAAAACAAGGTATTACCATTTATGTTGGGCAATCACCTATAAACGCTTTTCTTCACCTGCCAGACGAAGAAAATGTTAGAAAA
>CAISOG010000221.1 GCA_903887035.1 uncultured Holosporaceae bacterium
ATATTTTGGAAATAATCGAGGGGGCAGATTTTCAAGGTCTGGTGTCTGAAGAAAATATTGAAGGATGGAATCCGTTATTAGAAGCCATGAAAAGAGGTGCGCTGGCTGCAGTCAATGCGGCTAGGAATAATCCGTTTGGCAGTATGGTGAGCGTTCATTGTGCAAGTCTTTGATGTTTTTTTATAAATATCTATTTCTGTGCGCTTATTACTTATTAAACGACTATATTTTTGCGAATCCCCCCTAATGCGCCTGTCCCCAGGTGGTGCCGATTTTGGCTTCAACCACCAACGGGACTTGCAGGGTGATGGCGGGGGTGGCGGCGGCGGCCATGGTCTGGCAAATCTGGCTCATCAAGCTGTTTAACTCATCCATTGGCCCCTCCAGCAGCAGTTCATCATGCACCTGCAACAACAGGCGGCTTTGATGTTGCCCCGATTGCAACAGCCGATCCACCCGCGTCATGGCGCGTTTGACCAGGTCGGCGGCCGTCCCCTGCAGCGGGGCATTAATGGCGGCGCGCTCAGCGAACTGGCGGCGACCAGCGTTGCTGCTGGCAATTTCGGGCACCGCCACGCGGCGGCCAAACAGGGTGGTGACATAGCCGTGGTCGCGGGCAAAATCGCGCATCGATTCCATATAGGCGGGGATGCCAGGGTAGCGGGCAAAATAGTGCTTGATAATCTCGCTGGCCTCACCGGCGGTAATGCCCAATTGGGCGGCCAGGCCATAGGCGCTGATACCATAAATAATGCCGAAATTGATGGCCTTAGCGCTGCGTCGTAATTGGCTGTCCACCTCCGCCAACGGTTTGTGAAACACCTCCGCCGCGGTCTGCACATGAATGTCGATGCCATCGGCAAAGGCCTGACGCAGGGTGGGGACGTCGGCCAAATGCGCCAACAGCCGCAGCTCAATCTGGCTATAGTCGGCGGACAGCAGCTGCCAGCCAGGTTTAGCGATAAAGGCGGTGCGCAGCTCCCGCCCCTCAGTCGTGCGGATCGGGATGTTTTGCAGATTGGGATCAATCGAGCTGAATCGCCCCGTGCTGGTCTGCGCCAACAAAAAGGTGGTGTGGACGCGCGCCGTGGCGGGCTTGGCCAGCCGCGATAAAGCCTCAACATAGGTGGATTGCAGCTTAGCAATTTGTCGCCAGGCCAACACCTTTTCGGCGATGACATGGCCGGCGGCGGCCAGCGGTTCCAACACGTCAACCCCCGTTTCATAGGCGCCCGATTTGCCGCGTTTTGGGGTCGGCAACCCCAAATCCTCAAACAGCACCACCCCCAATTGCTTGGGTGAGCCGATGGTGAAGCGTTTGCCGTTGGCCAGCTGATAAACCTGCTCCTCCAACTCCAACAGGCGGGCAGCAAAGCGTTGATTCAGCTGGCGCAGGAAGTCGAGATCCAGCCGCACCCCCGCCCGTTCCATCCGCGCCACCACCGCGGGCAGCGGGCGATCGACATGCTGATACAGCGCCAATCCCGCCACTTGGCGCATCCGTTGTTGCAGCAGCGGGAATAGATAAAGCGCGGTGGCGGCGGGTGCCTGGCTTACCCACCCCTCAATAAGGTTAAAGCGGGCGGCGATAGCCGGCAAATCATGCGCGCCCCGCCCCCCCGTGCCGCTGCCCCCCTCCGCGACATAGCTCATCAGCTGCAGGTCATCGAGGGCGTCATCCACCAACGGCAATTCGGGATAGCCAACCCACAACGCCTTCCAATCTAGGCCGATTTTGGCGATGCTGTTATCCTGAAACAGGGGGGTCAGCAGGGTAGCGACCGCGGCATGGGGCAGGGCGCCGCCGCCATCGTCCGTACCAGCTGGCGGGCTAAGCAAATCGGTGGGCGCGTTGTTGGCCAGTGTTACCACCACCTGCTCCGTCGGCTGACAGGCTAGGGCGATTTGGCGGTGACCCGCCGCCGTCTGCACCCCGATGATCGCCAGCTGGCCAGTTTGGTTGGCGTTGTCTAGCCAGTGACGAAGATCCTCCAGGCTTGCCAGCGGGCGACTGTGGGGAAGGTTGGGTGGCGCAGAATGGGAGGGAATGGTGGCAGAGGTAGGATTTAGCGTAAGGGTAGGGGGGCTGGCTATATTCGATGTATCCGAGGCGGCATCCCCCATGCGATTCAGCAGTTGCCGAAAGCCCTGCTCAGCAAAAAAATCGCGCAGGCTGTTGGGCAGCTGGTGGATGGATTGAATGTCAGCTAATGGCAGTGGGCAGGGGGCATTGGGTTCCAACAGCACCAGGGCGCGGGAAATTCTGGCCAGATCGGCATGGGTTTGCAGGGTTTCGCGCCTTTTGGGCTGGCTAATCTGATCCAAATTGGCCAGCAGGTTTTCAACGCTGCCAAACCGCTGAATCAACTCGGCGGCGGTTTTGATGCCTATTCCTGGCACGCCGGGCACGTTATCGCTGCTGTCGCCCGCTAAGGCCTGCACCTCCACCACCTGTTCGGGCGGCACGCCAAATTTGGCCAACACCTCATCCGCGCCAATCGGGATGTTTTTTAACGGATCCAGCAGGCCGACTTGCGGACGAATCAGCTGCATCAAATCCTTATCGCTGGACACAATCGTGACGCTTTGACCCGCCTGCACCGCGGCGGCGGCATAGCTGGCCAACAGGTCGTCGGCCTCAAAGCCGGCCAGCTCCACCTGCGGCAGGCCGAACGCCTGGGTAGCAGCCCTGACCAGGGCGAATTGTGGAATCAGATCCTCTGGCGGCTCTGGGCGGTTGGCCTTATAGGCGGGGTAAATATCCTGGCGAAAGGTCTTGCGCCCCGCATCAAACACCACCAACAGCGGCGCACCCGGATAGTTTTTCAACAGCCGCAACAACATGTTGCAAAAGCCGTAAACTGCCCCCACCGGCACCCCCGCCGGGTTGGTCAGCGGGGGCAGGGCGTGGTAAGCGCGAAACAAAAAGCCCGATGCATCGAGTAGGAGCAGGGGGGGGGATTCGCCTGGAGTGGGGGGGGGAGTTGCCACCCGCAAAAACTACGGTTTGGGTTGAGGCTCTGCCGCGCCCTCCTCAGAAGTTTTGTCAGCAGTTTTCAGCGGATTGCCTTCCAGGTCAAATCGTTCGATTTTGGCGTTTTTGCGCAGATCTTCTAACACGGACTGTACCGCCTCACCGCTCAGTTTTTGTTTCAGCTCTTCTTTGCTGTCTTCAAAGCTGGGGGCTTCGGATTGCTTGCGCCCCTCAACCTTAATCAAATGCCAACCAAATTGGGTTTGGACGGGCGCCTTAACAACATCCCCCTGTTTCAGGGCAAAGGCCGCCTCAGCAAAGGGTTTAACCATCTGATCGTGGCTAAAGAATCCTAAGTCGCCACCATCGGCCGCCGATCCATCCTTGGAAGCCTCCTTAGCCAGGGCGGCAAAATCCTCACCCTTATTGACCCGCGCCAACAGCTTGTCGGCCTCATCTTTGCTGGCGACCAGGATATGGCGTGCCCGCACCTGTTCTTCGGGCTTATAGCCCTTAATTTCATCCTGGTAAGATTGTTTCAGCAGATCATCGGTCAATTTCTTATCGACCTGACGACGAATCCATGCCTGTGTAACGATGCTGTTTTGCGCTTCGGTAATTTGGCGACGAACATCCTCATCATTCGCAATGCCATCTGCCTTGGCCTTTGTCAGCATCAATTTGTTGTCAATCAGCCTGTTGACCAGCTTTGGGTACAAAGCCTCAGTCGGTTGTTGGCGGACAAAGGGGGGCAGCTGCGCCTTAAAGCCTTCCAGATCGGCGCGGGTAATACCCACCCCATCAACCTTGGCGACCAGGGGATCCGAAGATTGCGAAGCCTTTTGCTGACTAAACCACAGCGCGCCGCCAACCACGGCGACGACCACCACGGCTAACAACCATTTGCGCTGAAAAATCGTTGACGGCGGGGTTAGTTTGGGGGTGGCCATGGTCAAAAGCTCCTTAAAGAAAAAAACAGGGTAAGGGAAATTTGGAGATTTTAGCTATAAAGGATTGCCCCAACCATGGCAATGACCACGTTGGCCTAATGAGGTTATCTGCACCCTGGGGCGCATGAAGCGGGTGGCATACTGCAACGCTTAAGCCTTGGCATCGGGCAACAGTTGTGGTGCAATGCCGCGATGACCGTTATCTATGTTGAACAGTTAAACAAAAGCTATCGCAGACGACTGCCCGTGGCCGAGGGTGCCGATTGGGGGCAGCGTTGGCGGGATCGCTGGCGCCCCCGTTATGAATCCAAGCCCGCCGTTACCAACCTGAGTTTTTCGGTCGAAAGCGGCGAAAAGATTGCCTTTATCGGCCCCAATGGCGCGGGCAAATCGACCACCCTGAAAATGCTGACGGGCATTTTGTATCCCACCGATGGCTATGCTGAGGTGGCGGGCTTCATCCCCTGGCAGGAGCGGCAGGAACTGTCGCATTACATCGGCATTGTGTTTGGCCAACGTAGCCAGCTGTGGTCGAATCTTAGCGTGCAGGATGGCCTGCTGCTGCTGGGGCGGTTGTACGACATGAATCGTCCCGATATTGTTCATCGTATTCATGAGCTGTCGGAAGTGTTTAACCTGTCCGACCTGCTGGCGCAACCGGTGCGCAGCCTGTCTTTGGGG
>CAISOG010000222.1 GCA_903887035.1 uncultured Holosporaceae bacterium
CTGCCAAAGATGCTGCACGGCCGCCCTTAGGCGTCTTTTGATGCGGTTGCGCACAACCGCCTTGCCCATTTTGCGGGTGACGATTAGCCCAAACTGGCATGGCAACTGGCATGGCGGCGTATCATCGGCGGCGGGGGTTTGCGGCAACAGTTGCACCAACACATGCGTGCCCGATTGGCGCCAGCCCTGTCGCAGGCGGCGAAAATCAGCGGCTTTGGCAATCGTCGATGGACGAGGAAGATGGCGTGCTAAAGGTTCAGGCATGTTAACTGCCCATCGCCAAAATACCAATGCCCCTGGTAAGGGCTAGTAGCTAAGGCGCTTACGACCCTGGCTACGGCGGTTTGCAATAACCTTACGACCGCCAACAGTGGCCATACGGCTGCGAAACCCATGGCGACGCTTGCGCTTAAGGTTACTGGGTTGGTATGTACGTTTAACCATGATGGTTCCCTAAATCTGCAAGCAACAATTAAGTGAGTTGATGTTTTTAGGAAAAATCATCACACTTGTCAAGTGCGTGTCAAAACAAAAGGATGGTGCCATGTTTTCCCGCTTTCTTCGAAACATCCTGAGCTCCAGCCTGCAGCAGCTGAACGCCGCGCCCATGGACTATCGGGTAAAACACCGCCGCAATCAATGGCGGGCGGTGCGCGATTATGACGCTGAGGTGATAAATCTTAGCGATCGGGCGGGGGGGGCAGCCCTGATTGATTTTCTGCAAGATATGGATTTGTCGGGTAAGGTGGTGGCCGATTTGGGCTGTGGGCCAGGCCATTTCCTGCCCGCCCTTAAGGCTGCATCAAAAATTTATGCGGTGGATTGGGCGGAAAATTTGTTGCAACAGGCACGCAGCCGTGGGCCAGGCCAAACCACCTATGTGACCGCCGATATGCGCCAACTGCAACTGCCAGAAGCGTTGGATTTGGTGCTGTGTGTCAACGCGCTGATGCCAGAAAGCCATGAAGACGCCCTGGCCATTTTGAAAAACATGTTAATCTTGCTTAAACCTGATGGCCTACTGCTGCTGGTGGTGCCAGCCTGGGAAAGCTTTATGTTGGGCTATAATTTGGTGCATTTTGCCGCCGCCGCGCAGGGGCAGGAGCAGGAGTCGGAACGGGCAATCCTGGCGCGTTTTCGTGATTACTTTAACAACCCCTTTGGCTATATCCGCTACACCGATGAAACCTATCGCCACTGGCTGCATGATGAAATGCTGCTGATCCCCGCCCTACATTTCGGCGCGGAGGTTTTGAATGTGTTTCGGTTAGCGATTCGATGGTCAGATGTGTTGCCCAACATTCAATTCGCCGATGTCACCCCCCCACCCTGGCTGTGGGGTGCCGTTATTCAGAATAAGGTTGGGGCGGCGAGGACGGATACATCGCTTAGGGAAAGCAAAGCCGCAACTTAGTCGCGCAACCCCTGAAAAAATTGCTGCAGCAGTTGGCGGGCGGCGGCTTCCTCCAATCCTGCGATGACTTCGGGGCGGTGGAAGGCATCGGTGCTGGCGAACAGGCGGCATCCATGGTCGATTGCCCCCCGCCTGGGGTCGGGCGCGGCGTAGTACAGGCGGCGCAACTGTGCCCAGGCTATCGCACCGGCGCACATCGGGCAGGGTTCCAGCGTCACATACAAATCGCAATCGGCCAACACCGAACTGCCCAACGCCTGACAGGCCGCCCGAATCGCCAACAGCTCGGCATGGGCGGTCGGATCGTTCAGGGCGCGCATTTTATTGGCAGAACGGGCAATGACCACCCCACCCTGCACGATAACCGCACCGACGGGAACCTCGCCGCGCGATGCCGCTTCACTTGCTAAGGCTATGGCCTGCTGCATAGGACTTTGAACGGATGATATGGTAAAGGCGGAATTATCAGCCATTTACCTATCCCCTATTCCTATCAACGATTTGGCGACGCCCTTGTATTGGTGCTACCTAGGCGGCAACAATTTCGTCAGAACCAGATTCACCCTCGGCGGCGGTTAAGGCCGCATGCTGATCGGCGCGCGAAATTTTCGTATCGCGATCCCGCTGATAAGCCACCTGACGCAGCTCGTTCATCACTCCACCAGTACCGGCAGGAATCAAACGACCCACAATGACGTTTTCTTTCAAGCCAACCAGATGGTCTTTTTTGCCAGCAATCGCCGCCTCGGTCAGCACCCGCGTTGTCTCTTGGAACGAAGCCGCTGAGATAAAGCTGGTGGTCTGCAACGAGGCCTTGGTAATCCCCTGCAGAATGCGATGCGCCTGCGCCGGCTGTTTGGTCAGCAAGCTAAGCTGGTTGTTGGTCGCCTCAAAATCGCTGGCCATCACCTGCTCACCCACCAACAGGGTAGAATCACCAGGATGGGTCACCTCAACTTTTTGCAGCATCTGCTTCACAATCGCCTCGATGTGCTTGTCGTTGATTTTCACCCCTTGCAGCCAATAGACCTCTTGGATTTCGTTGACCAGATAGTTGGACAAGGCCTCAACCCCCAGAATTCGCAGAATGTCATGCGGAACGGGGTTGCCATCGACCAACAAATCGCCCTTAGCGACAATGTCGGCCTCTTGCACCAACAAGTGCTTACCCTTAGCCACCATGTATTCCACTGGCTCACCCTCACCCTCCAGCGGGATCAAGGTGATGCGGCGTTTGTTTTTGTAGTCCTTACCAAACTCTATCCGGCCAGCAATCTCGGCGATAATCGCAGCCTCTTTCGGGCGGCGCGCCTCAAACAACTCGGCCACCCGTGGCAGACCACCGGTAATGTCACGGGTACGGGTAAATTCACGCGGAATCCGCGACAACACATCCCCAGCCTTAACCTTCTGACCATTCTCAACGGTCAGAATGGTGTCTGGCGACAGGAAGTAGCGTGCCTCTGTCCCGCTGGTCAGTTTCAGGGTTACCCCATCTTCATCGACCAGTACCAGACGCGGCTTCAGCTCTGCCCCACGGCTTTGTTGACGGAAGTCGGTTACCACCTTGTTGGTCAAACCAGTTGCCTCCTCAACAACCTCCCGCATCGATAGCCCCTCAACCAGGTCGTTGTACTGGATGATCCCGTCACGCTCGGTAATAATCGGCAGGGTATAGGGATCCCATTCGGCCAGGCGCACGCCGCGCTTAATCGACGCGCCATCCTTAACCGTCAGTTTCGCCCCATAGGGGATGCGGTAACGCGCCTTATCGCGCCCTTGGCCGTCAACCAGGACAATTTCACAGTTGCGGTTCATCACCACCTCTGCGCCCGCGCTGTCAATCGCGGTGTTCAGGTTAACAATCTTCACTTTTGCATCGAAAGGCGTTTCGACACTGGATTGCTCCGCCCCCCGTTGCACCGCGCCCCCAATGTGGAAGGTACGCATGGTCAGCTGGGTTCCTGGCTCACCAATCGATTGCGCCGCGATAACCCCGACGGCCTCACCAATGTTGACCAGAATACCGCGTGACAAGTCACGGCCATAGCAATAGGCACAAACCCCTTGTTCACTTTCACAGGTTAGCACCGAACGCATCAAGATCGAATCAATCCCCGATTTTTCAATAATATCGGCGGCCTTTTCATCGACCAGGCTGCCTGCCGGTGTGATGACCTCTTTTGTGGTTGGGTGCACAATATCCTCAAGAGGCATACGACCCAGGATGCGTTCCGACAGCGATGAGATAACATCGCCACCCGCAACCGAGGCGCGAATGGTAAAGCCGCGCTTGGTGCCGCAATCCAATTCCCGCACGATCAAATCCTGGGATACGTCAACCAAACGACGGGTCAGATAACCCGAGTTGGCGGTTTTCAACGCCGTATCGGCCAA
>CAISOG010000223.1 GCA_903887035.1 uncultured Holosporaceae bacterium
CACCAGGACGCGCACGCGGGCGGTGGTGCCCATACTGGTCAGATCCAACGCACTGGCCAGCTCGGCAAACTGATCCTGCCATGCCTGCTCCACCCGTTGCAGCAGGCTGACGCAACCCAGCGGCCAATAGGCCTGTGCCACCAACCAATCCAGCCCGACATCATCGGCAGAAGCCTTCAAGCTGTTGATATTCCATCCATTTGTGGAAACTCTGGCCAGGGCGGCATTCTGCAAACCCTCAGGCCAGGATGGCAAATTTGAAAAAAAATGAGAATTTTTCATGGCAAACACCGATTAAGACTTCACAAAGGATAAATGTTTTAGTATGAACGCTGGTCTAACCCATTATGAAGGTGGAGGATAGGGCTTCGTGCTTATTTCTGTACAGGACAACAATGTTGATCAAGCGCTGCGCGTTTTAAAAAAGAAAATGCAGCGTGAAGGTATTTTTCGTGAAATGCGCCAACGGCGCGCTTATGAAAAGCCGTCTGAAAAGCGCAAGCGTGAAACGGCGGAATGCATTCGCCGTCATCGCAAGCTGATGCGCAAACGCTTTGACCGCGACGGCTATTAGAACGCTGTTGGCGTTAGGCTGGTCTGGATAGGCTTTGGCAACGGCTGTTGGCGGGCGCTGGCCAACCTTGCCAGATTCCCTTTCGCGCTTTTTTTCGCAACGCGACTCAACCAATCCTTTTTGCATGGGTGCTTAGCTCAGCGGTAGAGCACTGCCTTCACACGGCAGGGGCCACAGGTTCGATCCCTGTAGCACCCACCATGATTCGATTCTGACTGTTTCTGTCAGTTCTCCGACATTCTGAAAGCCCCTCCCCCAACACGGTTTTTTTCATTATTGCCCCAAAGCGGCTTGACGATGGCGGGCAGGTTCGCAACACTGTTGGGCATGAGCGATTTAACCAAACTTTCGATGACGCAGGCCTTGGCCGACCTAAGGGCACGGCGGTTCAGCGTGCCTGAATTGGTGCAGGCGCATGTGCAGGCGATGGCGGACAAACGCCACCTGAACGCCTATATCACCGAAACCCCCGAGCTGGCGATGGCGCAGGCGGCGGCCAGCCAGGCCAAATATGACAGCGGTACGCCTGGGTTGATGGAGGGGGTGCCGATTGCCATGAAGGATTTGTTCTGCACGGCGGGGGTGCGGACAACCGCGGCCAGCAAGATTTTGGAACCGTTTGTGCCGCCCTATGAATCGACGATCTCGGCCAAATTGCAACAGGCGGGGGCGGTGACGCTGGGCAAGGCCAATTTGGATGAATTCGCCATGGGTTCCACCAACGCGACCAGCTATTTTGGGGAGGCGGTTAACCCCTGGCAACGCCGCTCCGCCCCCGAAGTGCGGCTGACCCCTGGCGGTTCCAGCGGTGGATCGGCGGCGGCGGTGGCGGCTTATATCGCCATGGCGGCAACCGGAACCGATACGGGCGGATCCATCCGTCAGCCAGCGGCCTTTTGCGGCCTGGCGGGCATTAAGCCGACCTATGGCCGTTGCAGCCGTTGGGGCACCATCGCCTTTGCCTCTAGCCTGGATCAGGCGGGGGTGTTGGCGCGCAACGTGGCCGATTGCGCCCTGATGTTACAGGCGATGGCGGGCTTTGATGCCAAGGATTCCACCTCAGTCGATCTGGCTGTGCCGAATTTCTCAGAAAAGCTTGGGACGTCGCTGCGCGGGCTGCGGATCGGTATCCCCCAACAGTACGATATTGACGGGCTGAACCCTGAATGCCGCCAGTTTTGGCAGCAGGGGCAGGAATGGTTGCGGGCGGCGGGCGCGGAGATTGTGCCGGTGCAACTGCCCCATACCAGCGCGGCGATGGCGGTGTACTATGTGATTGCGCCGGCGGAGGCCTCCAGCAATTTGTCGCGCTATGATGGCGTGCGCTTTGGCTTTCGTGCGGCGGGCAATTCCCTGCATGAGATGTACGAAAACACCCGTGGCCAGGGCTTCGGGCGGGAGGTGAAGCGGCGCATCCTGATCGGCACCTATGTGCTGTCGGCGGGCTATTACGATGCCTATTACACCAAGGCGCAACGGGTGCGGGCGCTGATTGCCGAAGATTTCCGTCAGGCGTTTGAGCAGGTTGATGTGCTGCTGGCTCCGACCGCGCCGACGGCGGCCTTTGGGCTGGAGGAAACCCTGTCGCCGATTGAGATGTATCAGAATGATGTCTTCACCATTCCCGCCAGCCTAGCCGGCCTGCCCGCCATGTCGGTGCCAGTGGGGCTGAACGCCGACAGCCTGCCGATGGGGCTGCAAATTATTGGTCGCCCATTCGATGAGGTCACGGTGTTGCAGGTTGCCAGCGGGCTGGAGATTCAGGCGGCATTCACCGCCACGGCCTAACAGCCTGGTTGATGGGGGGGGGATGACTCCCCTGCCCTAGCTGCTTTATCAAAAAAATCAGCCTTTCACCACCAGGCATAACCTTGAGGAACAGCGGTGAAAGGCTTGGGTCAGAATTGATGCTTCACAGCCTGCTATTTCGGCTCTGGATCGGCGGGTCGATAGTTGGCTATGCTGGCGGCACGTTCCCGCAGGGTTGCGCTGTCGGGAATTTGCAACTCTGGCGCCCCGCTTTTGGCGTTCAAAAACTCCATCACTATCTGCCCCGTTAGGGTGTCATAATGATAGTCTGGGGATGGATAGCCTGGCGCAATTTGCTTAGGCGTTGTCTGCTCATTGCCCAAAACCAGCGCAGGTGGCGAAGCCCCCTCTTTCTGGGCTGGTGCTGCGGGGGAAGGATTCTGCCCCTGAGCTATTGGCCTTGGTGGCGACAAAGCGGTCAATCCGCTTACTGGTGGCAATGCAATCATAACGCTCCTCCCTTAACGACCAAAAGTAACCAATCGAAACACCTGAAGCTATATTCAACTATAAATACATATTATTGTAGGTTGGTTAATTTTACGGGTGATATGGTCGCAAGATTGAATTTTTTTGCACACAAAAGAATACTCATTAAAAATATAGCTTACAGAGGAAAACGAACAAATCTTCTGCTTACAAATTCTCTGTGATTAAAAAATAATTCAGATTTCTTTGTTATTGTAAAAAGATGTTTTAATGGAGACATACATGACTGACTACAGCCTTTATAATGTTCATGGTCAAAATGAATCCATCAAAACATTGACCAAAATCCTGCAAAATATGGATGAAAAGTCCGGCCTGTATTATTGGAACGTGGTGTATTATGCAGAAAATGGCGATATGATGATCTTGGTGGAAAACAACAGCCAGGCCTATTTTTTAATCTATCGTTTGGCGATTACCAACCAGTTGGATGACCATTTGGGGCTGGCCGCGTGGCGTGAAACGATGTTGGAATCGCCCAGCAAGGCACGGCTAAAAAAAATGATTGCCGATTTGCATGGCAGCTCTGATAGCATTAGCACGCTGATCAAGGCGGTTGATGCGGCAAAGCCAAAACTGCATCTGATTACCGATCCAACCTAAGGCGGCAAAATCCCATGGAATTTTACCAACGCGGCAAACTCAGGCGGATGACAACCATCGCCAAATACGGCATAACAGCTAAATGGATGCTGCCCTTTCCGATGCTGTCCGTTGGCCCCATGTTTTGGTGGTGGATGATGACGACCGCCTGCGCGCCCTGTTGAGTCAATTGCTGCAACAATCGGGATTCTGGGTGACGGAGGCTGCCAACGCCGACCAAGCCCACCTGCTGCGTCGCTATTTTGCTTTTGACCTGGCGGTGGTCGACGTCATGATGCCCGGCAAAGATGGCCTAAGCCTGACCGCCGAATGGCATACCGCCGCCGCCAATGATTTGGATAATTTAGCGGATCTGCCCGTGCTGCTGCTGACCGCGCTGGGTGAGGCTGGCGATCGTGTGCGCGGCTTGCAGGCGGGAGCTGAGGATTATTTGGTTAAGCCTTTTGAGCCCGAAGAGCTGGTATTGCGCCTTAAAGCCTTGCACCGCCGCAACCAACAACAGCCGCTATCGGCGCCAACTGTTACCCCTATCACCGCTGTTCCCGCCAGGGTGCGATTCGGTCGATTCACGGTCGATACCGCGACGGGCATGGTGCGCCAAGATGGCCAGCTGCTAAGCCTGACCGCGGCCGAGCAATCCTTGCTGCAAAAACTGGCGTCTAGCCCCAATCAGGCTGTCAGCCGTGACGCCCTGCAACCGGCGGGATCATCCCCCCTTTCCCGCGCGGTCGATGTGCTGGTAACCCGCCTGCGCAAACGGTTAGAGCCCGATCCAAGCCGCCCTATATACCTGCAAACCGTGCATGGCGCCGGCTATCGGTTGCAAACGGAGGGCGTGGCATGAGAATGCCGCGTCGCCTATTGCGTCGATTGCGGTTTTTTATCCATTCCAAATGGCCGCGCCGACACGATCTTTTGCCCAAAAGCCTGTTTGGCAGAAGCTTTTTGATCATCGTGGCGCCGATGGCCGTCCTGCAACTGGTGCTGGCCTTTGTGTTCTATGAGCGGCACTGGGAAACCGTCACCCGCCGCCTGACCAACGCCCTGGCCAATGAGGTGCGGGTGATAACCGTGCTGATGGCGGGTCAGGCCAATACCGATTACATTCCACGCCAGGTGCAGTCGCTGGCGGGCGTTATGGAAATGCAGCTCAGCCTGTCGGCGGGTGGTGAGCTGGCGATCAATCAATCCTATAACAAAACCGAACGGCTGTTAGAAAAAGCCCTGCACGAAACCCTGCTGTACCCCCTGCATATTGAAATTAATCGCGACGCCAAACAGCTGAACATCTGGATTCCGTGGGGCGAACGGGTGTTGCAGGTGCAGGTCAATCAGGAACGGGTGCTCAGCTCGACCACCTACATCTTTATCCTGTGGATGGTTGGCACGGCGGTGCTGGTGGTTACCATTTCGGTGCTGTTTATGCGCAACCAGGTTAAGCCGCTTAAACAGCTGGCCAAAGTGGCCGATGATGTCGGCCGTGGCATTGATTTGCCCGCTCTGCGCCCCAGTGGCGCGTTAGAGGTGCGGCAGGTGACGGTGGCCTTTAACCGCATGCGTGACCGACTGCAACGTCAGGTGACAGGGCGGATGGAAATTCTACGCAACGTCAGCCATGACCTGCGAACACCTCTGACCCGCATGCGCCTTATCATTGCTGGCCTGCCAGCTGGACAGATGCAGGATGATTTGCGGCAAGAACTCAGTGAAATGAATCAGATGATCGAAGGCTATTTGGCTTTTGTGCGCGGTGATGCAGAGGAAACGCTGCAAACCATTTCCCTTAACGAATGGCTGCAGGAAATGGCACACTCCTTTAGCCTGCCCGATCGGATGATTAAGGTGCGCCAGCCCAGACAATCGGTTCAATTTTCTATCCGACCACAGGCGGTTCGTCGCGCCGTCGGCAACCTGCTGACCAATGCCATGCGCTATGGGCAACAGGTACGGCTGAGCGCGCAGGTCAAAAGCGATGAGGTCTGGATTGTGGTGGAGGATGATGGACCCGGCATCCCCGCTGATCAGCGCGCCAGCGTGTTCAGGCCGTTTCAACGGTTGGAGCCCAGTCGTAATCAGGCGACGGGCGGTTATGGCCTGGGCATGACCATCGCCCTCGACCTAATACGTCAGCACGGCGGCGATATCCTGCTAAGCGAATCGGTGCTTGGTGGTCTAAAGGCCACCATTAAGCTGCCGCGATAATGGATTTCAACAGAGAACATGGGCTGATATCTACAAAACATCTATGATGTAGCGAGATTTTCGTGCAAAGCACAACCATCCATCAGGGCTGACAGCGATTGTGAATCTACGAATTATTCAGCTTCAGATTCATACGCAGGGGCAGCGCGAAGCTTAGCCGATTCGTCACGCCCAACAAACTCGATAATAGCCATGGCCGCGGTGTCACCGTAACGCTTGCCCGCTTTGATGATGCGGATGTATCCACCCGGACGGGACTGATAACGCGGGCCCAGCACGCTGACGATTTTCGCGGTCGCGCTGTCATCACGCAGGGTGTTGTAGATTAGGCGGCGATTGGCCAGGGTGGCTTCCTTACCGACCGTAATCAGCTTCTCCAAATACGGACGCAACTCCTTAGCCTTAGGTAAGGTGGTCGTGATTTGCTCATACTGCACCAAGGATGAGGCCATGTTGCGTAACATAGCCAAACGGTGTTCGCTGGTGCGGTTTAATTTACGGCCGGCTAAACGGTGGCGCATGACCTAAACTCCTGTTCTTATCCTGATGATGTGCAATAACTGCGAAGTAATTTTTAGTAGGGTTCTTCAAGCTTTTTGGCAAGCTCTTCGATGTTTTCTGGCGGCCACCCCTGAACTTGCATACCCAGATTCAGCCCCATGGTAATCAACACTCGTTTGATTTCCTCCATGGACTTGCGGCCAAAGTTCGGGGTTTTCAGC
>CAISOG010000224.1 GCA_903887035.1 uncultured Holosporaceae bacterium
ACCGCCTTGCTGATGCCGCCGTTCAGCTAGAAGTTGCCCATGAACTGCATCAGCAGCGCCTACACGACGAGCGACCTAGGTAACTTACTATTGGCATCCCCCCCTACCACCGCTCCGCTGTCATCCTACCCTCACTATCCCCACCACTCCGCTGTCATCCTACCCCCTGTGGGTAGGATCTCAAATCCTAACCGCTTCACAAGCGTTGCCGCCGCATGGATCCTACCCATAAAGGGTAGGATGACATTGTGATGCGGGTGCAGCCAGTCAATTTTGCGACTGCTCAACGTTATAATCAGGAGAAAGAGCGTCTTTATTCATAACCCCTCCCCCAACCCCCTCCCGCCAGGGGAGGGGGAACACACTCCACCCCCGCCGACGGGCAACTGGTTTAGCGACAGGGGAACACACTCCACCCCTGCGGGGGAGTCGGATCGCGCCAGCGATCCGGTGGGGGGTATTTCGCTGTTCTGTCTGATTGGCATCCCCCCCTACCACCGCTCCGTTTTCATCCTACCCCCTGTGGGTAGGATCCATGCGATGCTACCGTCTGTACAACGGCTAAGATTAGAGATTCTCCCCACAAGGGGGAGAATGACAACGGAGGGCTGGCAATAACGGAGCAACAAAAAAGGTCGTCACTCCCGCGCAGGCGGGAGCCCAGAACCCTGTTGCCAGCTGCCATAATCGTTCCGCCGCGTAGATTCTCCCCACAAGGGGGAGAATGACGACGGAGTGGTGGGGATAGTGAGGCTAGGATGACGATGGAGAGGCTGAGTGATGCGGGTGCAGCCAGCCAATTCCGCTGCCACCATTCATAACCCCGCCCAAAGTTTGTTGACTTTTTTGCTCAACAATCCTATGGCTGGGGGAATGAACGCAACGCCATGCTATACCCCAACCCTTTGCCCATGCCATGACCAGTTTGCCCGACCACCCACCCGCCGCCGTGGCGCGTGAATCGTTGATAGCCTCCATTCGGCGGCGTGATCCCGCCTCAACCAGTTGGTTGCAAGTGGTGCTGTGCAACCCTGGCCTGCACGCCCTGTTGCTGCATCGGCTGGCCAACCGCCTATGGCTATGGGGGCTGCATTTTCCCGCCAAGCTGTTGACCTATCTGACCCGCATGGTGACGGGTATTGAGATTCATCCCGCCGCCACCATCGGCCGCAACCTGTTGATCGATCATGGCAGCGGGGTGGTAATTGGCGAAACCGCCGAAATTGGTGATGACGTGCTGCTGTACCAGGGCGTCACCCTGGGCGGAACCAGCCGCGACGGGGGTAAGCGTCACCCCACCCTGGGCGATCATGTGGTGGTGGGCGCGGGCGCAAAAGTGCTGGGCGCGATTCACATTGGCGCCCACAGCCGTATTGGTGCCAACGCCGTGGTGCTGGCCGATGTGCCGGCCAATGCGGTGGCGGTAGGCGTTCCCGCCCGTGTGGTCTGCCAAGACGGTCAACCGACAACCGATGCCCCCCTCGACCTGGATCCCAGCGTTGCCGAAGCCCTGCCCCAGGCGATGGCCACCATGCAAAAACAGCTGACGGCGCTGCAGGCTGACTTGACCCTGGCGCAACAACGGTTGCAGCGGGTGGAGGAGATGACGATAGCCTCAGTCCCCACCACCAACACCCCAGGCCAAGGGATTGCACCATGAAACTGACCACCAAAAGCCGCTACGCCGTGATGGCCATGGCCGAACTGGCTAAGCAGGATCGCCCCGCCGCCGATGCTGTTTCAACAAGTGCTGGAAGTGTTGGCGCATCTACCCCCGTTCTGCTGGCCACCCTGGCTAATCGCCAATCGCTGTCCACCGCCTATTTGGAGCAATTGTTTGCCAAATTGGTGCGGGCGGGGCTGGTCACGGGGCAGCGTGGGCCGCGCGGTGGCTATCGCCTGGCCAAACCATCGGATGCCATCACCATTGCCGATATCGTGCATGCGGTTGATGAGGATACTAAGGCTACGCGTTGCCCATCGCCGACCCAGGGCTGTTTGCCGGGGGGGGAACGATGCCTGACCCACGATTTGTGGGCGGAGCTGTCCAATCATATTGACTGGTTCCTATCCTCCATGACCCTGGCCGATGTGGTTGGGCGGCAGGTGCAACCGATTGTTGCCGCCATTCGGCAGTCGGCCTCTGGATCATCATCCGCCAGCACTTCATCCTCCCCCGCCGCCCTTGTATTAGAGGCACTGTCATGACCTATCTCGACTACAACGCCACCGCCCCCGTTCGCCCCGAAGTGCGCCAAGCCATGTTGGATGCCATGCGTGCCCCCGGCAACGCCTCATCGATCCATCATTACGGCCGATCCGCCCGCAAGCTGTTGGAGGATGTCCGCGCCAAGCTGGCCAAGCTGGTTGATGCCAATCCCGCCGACATCGTTTTCACCGCCAGCGCGACGGAGGCCAACCACCTGGCTTTGCAGGGGTTGCCGCGCGGCACCCGCGTCTTAGCCTCAGCGGTTGAGCATCTATCGGTGCTAAAACAACCGATAGATCCGCAAATTATTCCCGTTGATGGCAATGGCGTGGTGGATCTGGGTGCCCTGGAAGCGCTGTTGGCAGGCAGTGATCAGCCAACCGTGGTGTCGGTGATGATTGCCAACAACGAAATCGGCACCATTCAACCGCTGGCTGAGGTGGTGACGCTGGCCAAACGCTATGGCGCGCTGGTTCACAGCGATGCGGTGCAGGCGGTTGGGCGGCTGCCCCTGTCTTTTGCCGAACTGGGTCTTGACCTGATGAGCCTGGGCTTTCACAAATGCGGCGGGCCCGTCGGGGTGGGCGCGCTGGTGATGCGCCCTGGCCTGACGCTGAATCCCTATCTTTACGGGGGCGGCCATGAGCGCCAGTTGCGGGCGGGCACCCACAACATCCCCGCGATTGCTGGCCTAGGGGCGCTGATGGATCGTCTGTTAAGCGAGGGTGAGGTTGAGCGGCAACAACAGGGAGTGCTGCAACAACGGTTGGAGCGCGGGTTGCAAGCCTTTGGCGCGGCGGTGACGATTATCGCGGCTAAGGCACCCCGTCTGCCCAATACCTGCTGCGTCGGGATAGCCAATGTGGCGGCGGAGCAGCAGCTGATTAAGCTGGATATGGCCGGCGTGGCGGTCAGCAGCGGTTCGGCCTGCTCCTCAGGCAAAGTGGGAGCCAGCCGCGTGCTGCAAGCCATGAACATCGCGCCAGCGCTGCTGCAATCGACCATCCGCCTCAGCTGGGGCTGGGCAACCACCGCGGCCGATATTGATGCCCTGCTGCAGGCCTATCAACAGCTGTTGCCAAAGGTGGGGGACAAGGTGGGGGACAAGGCGGCGGCCAGTGCGTCAGCCCAAACCGACACCCGCCAAATACCGCTAGCCATATGATGACAATCCCTTTACCCATAGCCATATCAATGATGCCCATAGCAATAATGACTGCCGTTTTTTTAGGAGAAACCGACCGATGACCAACCCCGCCCCCCTGCCATCCCATCCATCAACGGGTCAGGCTATGCCCAAACGGCCGATTTATTTGGACTATCAGGCCACCACCCCAACCGATCCGCGGGTGGTTGAGGCGATGTTGCCCTGGTTTTACGATCGTTTTGGTAACCCGCACTCCCGCAACCACCCCTATGGCTGGGAGTCGGAGGCGGCGGTGGAAATCGCCCGCGAACATATCGCCAGCCTGCTTAACGCCGATGCTAAGGAGGTGATTTTTACTTCAGGCGCGACCGAATCCAACAACCTGGCCATTAAGGGCGTCGCCGAGTTTTATAAGGATAAAAAAAACCACTTGATTACCGTGGTGACCGAACATAAATGCGTGCTGGACACCATGCGGCATCTGGAGCAACAGGGCTTTACCGTCACCTATCTGCCGGTTCAGGAAAATGGCCTGTTGGATCTTAACCTGCTGCGCGCGGCGATTACCGATCAAACCGTGTTGGTATCGGTGATGGCGGCCAACAACGAAATTGGGGTCATCCAGCCCATCGCCGAAATTGGCCAAATCTGCCGCGAACGCGGGGTGTTTTTCCACACCGATGCCGCCCAGGCGGCGGGCAAGATCCCGTTGGATGTCAACGCGATGAACATCGACCTGCTCAGCATCTCCAGCCACAAAATCTATGGCCCGATGGGGATTGGCGCGCTGTATGTGCGGCGCCGCCCACGGGTGCGGTTGGTTCCCATTATCAATGGCGGCGGGCAGGAGCGTGGGATGCGATCCGGCACGCTGCCAACCCCGCTGTGTGTTGGGTTGGGCGAAGCCTGCCGCCTGTCTGGGCTGGAGATGGCCAGCGAAAACCTGCGCCTAACCGCGCTGCGCGACCGCCTGTGGCAAAAACTGCAAGACAAGCTGCCCGATATTTACCTGAATGGCGACCTGCAACACCGCCTGCCTGGCAATCTGAACATCAGCTTTGCCTATGTTGAGGGGGAATCGTTAATCGGCGGGGTTAAGGATATCGCGGTTAGTAGCGGTTCGGCCTGCACCTCCGCCAGCTTAGAGCCCAGCTATGTCCTGCGCGCCCTGGGGGTGGCGGAGGAGTTGGCGCACACCAGCCTGCGCATCGGACTGGGGCGGTTTACCACCCAGGATGATGTTGATGCCGCCTGTGACCATATTGTTGAGGCGGTAACGCGCCTGCGCGCCATGAGCCCGCTGTGGGAAATGGTGCAGGAAGGCATCGATCTGAAAAACATCCAATGGGCAGCACATTAGGGGCTGGTGGATTTGGTCTAAGGGTTACCAAATGCTGGATGTTATTTATGTCCCAGCCAATCGGTAACATCCCCGTCCACGGCTGATTTTTTTGATCATGGCCAAAAAGAGTCAAAAGAGGCTTGTTGCGCGTTGCGCATTTCGCTAGTATCCCACCATTGTCGTTTGCTCTTCTGCAGCATCCTGGAATCATTCTTACCCCGTCATATCGATGCTATTTTCTTTTTTCCGCCATTCGCCCAGTTCTTCCTGTTCGTTCGCCTGGTTGTTTGCGGCAAGCCTTTTGGTGACTTTGGCTGGCTGCGACACGATGTCCAGTGGGGGGCCAATCGGCAACAAACCCAATATTTCACCATTTTTGGGCGAAAATTCATCGCCGGCTACTGCGGGTTCGGGTTACGGCAAACAAAACAGCACGGGTACCGTGGTGGGCGAACGGGTTATGCGCCTGCGCGGCGATCTCAGCACGATGCAGGCCAATTTGACCAATCATAACGAAACCCTGCTGACCATTCGTCAAGATACCGTCAGCCAGGCACAGGTGTATCACGGCGTGGTGGCGGCGATTAATGCCCGATTGCAAATTGGTACCACCCCCGGCAACCCCGTGTTGGTGCAACAATGGAATCAGGCGCAGCAGCAGTTGGAGTTGGTTAGCACCGCTTCAGGGAAAATGAGCAATCTGGCCAATGCGGTTTCCAGCGATGGATCCTTTTCCTCTTATTTGTTAGACAGCGTCCGATCCACCTATGCGCTGGCCGGCGGTATTGATGAGGATCATCGCCAATTGGCGATTTTGGAGGATGAGGTGAATCGCACCATGGTGCTGATTGAACGGCTGGTGCGGGAAATTCGCGCCGATATTGACCGTCAAACCGCCTATGTCGGGCGGGAACGGGGCTATTTAAGCAGCCTGTCTAATGCCATCAGCAAGGGGTCTTTTTCGGGAAACTCGGCCGCCCCCGGCATGCTGAACACCGGCCTGGGGCTTGGTAATGCGGGCAATCCAGGCAGCCTGAGCGCGCCATCCGCGGGTCTTTCGGGCGGGGTCAGCTTTCCAAACCCTGCCTTTGCCTCTGGCGGCAACACCCTGTCCGCCCCCCTGCCCCCCGTTTCATCACTGCCAACCGCTAAAAAATCGGGCGATGGTTCGGGTAAGGCCTTAGCCAGCGCAGCATCGGGCGGTGCGCCCTTTGTGATTATCCGTTTTGATCGTGCCAAAATTGCCTATGAGGCTGAGCTGCAGAACAGTGTATCCGATATTTTGCAGCGTTCGCCATCAGCATCCTTTGAAGTGTTGGCGATTGCCCCCGATAAAAAGGGCGGCAGCAATACATTGGCCAGCGCCCTGAAACAGGCCAATGGCGTCAAACAAAGCCTGGTACGTTATGGCGTTTCCCCCAGCCGCATCAGCATTGCCAGCAAGGTCAGCAAGAATTTGCAATACAACGAAGTTCATGTGTTCGCCAGCTAGCC
>CAISOG010000225.1 GCA_903887035.1 uncultured Holosporaceae bacterium
CAGGGGAGGGGGTGACCCACACACATAAATAAGACTTGTGCTGAAGGTGGTTGATTTGGTACACAGCTGTTGTCATGATGGCGAAACGGGGTGTAGCGCAGCCTGGTAGCGCATCTGCTTTGGGAGCAGAGGGCCGGGAGTTCGAATCTCTCCACCCCGACCATCAGGCAAGACCATCAGGCCATATCAACTGGCTAGGCCGCCTGGCCAGTTGCAAGGTTGAAACAGAGTTGCTTTTTCCATGACGCAGTATCGCCTTTACCAACTTGCCAAATCGGCCATGCAATCGGGCAAGGCCAAAACCAAAGGCTGGGTGTTGGAGCCGTTGCCGTCCGATCGCGCCGTCCCCAACCCGCTGACCGGCTGGCCAGCGTCGCATGACACCCTGGTGCAGGCGCCCCTGCATTTCGACAATCGGGCGAAGGCGGAGGAATATGCCGCCACCCACCAGCTGGACTTTGTGGTGCAGGAGCCGCATGCGGCAACGGTGAAGCCCAAAAGCTATGCTGAGAATTTTAGTCCGAACCGCAAACGCGATTGGTAGCTATAGTCATTCCACTTTAAAAATCTACAGTGCTGCAAATGTCACGATCTCTGTGATACGGTGCTCATGTACGTTCATGTACACTCCGCTCCGTTTCTCGACCTCGTAACATTTTCGCAGGCTGTATATTTCTAAATTGGAACAACTATAGAGCGTTTTCGCTCTAACCCTCGTGATAGCCAATGTCGCCCCGCCAACGCAGCTGTGGGTTATCGCCCAAATGTTGAGTCAATTTGGGGAGCAGGGCGCCGCGAATTTCTGGCACCGTTCTGCCCAGCCCGACCGCCGTTAGCACCCGCCCACCGGTGTTGACCACCACGCCATCCGCATTCCGCTTGGTAGCGGCATGAAAAATCATCGTGTCAGCCTCACTTGCTAATTCCGCCAGCCCGCGAATTTCCGCCGAATCGCTGCTGCCACTTGGGTAGTGCCGATCGCTGACCACCACCCCCAACGCGGCCTGATCCGACCATTTCGGCGTGCGGTGATGCAGCTGGTCGTGGATGCTGCCCAACATCAGCTCCACCAAATCATCCTGCAGGCGGGGCATCAGCACCTGGCACTCCGGATCGCCAAAGCGGACATTGTACTCAATCAGCTTAACCCCCTGTTCGGTCAGCATCAGGCCAGCGAACATCATCCCGCGAAAGGTCACCCCCTGTTTGCGCAGGCCAGCCAGCGTCGGTTCGATGATGCGATCCATCACCTCCCCCTCCAGCCGCGCGGTCGCCTGGGCAACGGGGGAATAGGCGCCCATCCCGCCGGTGTTCAACCCCTGATCGCCATCAAAAGCGCGTTTGTAGTCGCGGGCACTGGTCAACGGCACCGCGCCCTTAGCATCCGCCAGCGCGAAAAAACTAAGCTCTGGCCCCGTCATAAATTCCTCGATCACCAGTTCGGCATGGTTGGCCATCAGCTCATCCACCGCGTCCAGCGCCTCATCCAGGCTGTGGGAGATAATCACCCCCTTGCCCGCCGCCAGCCCGTCAGCCTTTAGCACGATCGGCGCGCCGATTTTCTTGACCAGCGCCTTTGCCTCATCCGCATCATTGACGCGGTGAAAGCCAGCGGTGGGAATCCCCTGCGCCGCGCACAGATCCTTAACAAAGCCCTTGGAACCCTCCAACATGGCGCCTGCCGCGCTGGGGCCAAAGGTGGGAAAACCCATCGCCGATAGCTTATCCACCAGCCCCAACACCAGGGGCAATTCAGGACCCGGCACCACCAAATCGGGCTTGGCCTGCTGGCAAAAACGGGCAATACCGTCCAGGTCATCGGATCGCATCGGGTGACATTCGGCCAATTGCTCAATCCCCGCGTTGCCGCCCAGGCAGATAAGGTCGTCACACAGGCTGGACTGACGCAGCTTCCAGGCCAGGGCATGTTCACGCGCCCCGCCACCAATCAAAACTATCCGCATGTTGCCTATCCCCCCAACCTGTTGCAAATGATTTGTCCGACTGTAACGGTTGCGGGCGTTTTTTGACAAGACTGGTTGGCGATGATGCACAGATTGCCCTAAGATGCCATCATGAACGATACCGCCAACCCAACCCCACCGATCGACAACATCCCCACCTTTGCGGTCAGCGAGCTGGCGCAGGCGGTGCGAAGGCGGCTGGAGGCGGATTTTGAGCGGGTGCGGGTGCGCGGCGAAATCTCTGGCTGCAAATTTCACAGCAGCGGCCATGTCTATTTGAGTTTGAAGGATGAGGGGGGCGTGCTGGCCGCTATTTGTTGGCGCGGGGTGGCGGGCAAGCTGAAACAATGGTTGCAGGATGGGTTGGAGGTGGTGGCGACGGGGCAGCTGACCACCCATCCAGGGCGATCCCAGTACCAGTTGGTCATTGATTCGGTGGAGCCCGCCGGCATTGGCGCCCTGCTGAAAATGATTGAGGAGCGTAAGCAGCGGTTGGCGGCTGAGGGCTTGTTCGCCCCCGCCCGCAAAAAAGCCTTACCCTTTCTGCCGCGCGTCATCGGCGTGGTGACCAGCCCGACCGGCGCGGTGATTCGCGACATTCTGCATCGGTTGAATGACCGTTGCCCGCTGCATGTGCTGCTGTGGCCGGTGGCGGTGCAGGGGGATGGGGCGGCTGGCCAAATCGCCGCCGCCATCAACGGCTTTAACGCCCTGTCTGCTGGTGATGGGACACTTGCGGGCGCTATCCCGCGCCCAGACCTGCTGATCGTGGCGCGTGGCGGTGGCAGCGTGGAGGATTTGATGCCGTTTAATGAGGAGGTGGTGGTGCGGGCGGCGGCGGCCAGCGCTATTCCCGTAATCTCGGCAGTTGGGCATGAAACCGATAACACCTTAATCGATCTGGCCGCCGATGTGCGGGCGCCCACCCCGACCGCAGCGGCGGAGATGGCGGTGCCGGTGCGATCCCAACTTGCCCTGGGGCTGAACGACTTGAGCCAGCGACTGGGAAGGGCGGTGGTGCAGGGGGTAACAGCGCGGCAAGATCGCCTGCAACGGCTAACCCCCCCCCATCCTGCCCGCCTGTTGCTGTTTGCCCAACAACGGCTGGACGATATCTGCGCCCGCCTAAGCCCCGCTGTCACCCGCCCCTATGAGCGCGGCAACCAGACCTATGCCAACCTACCCAACCGCCTGAGGCAGGCGGCAGAGCGGCAGTTGGTGCAGGCGACGCAACGGCTTAGCCCCCTGCCACCCCGTCTAAAGCCTGCCCTGCTGCAAAGCTGGCAGAGCGCTATCAGCCAGTTGGAATTGGCCAGCCGTCTGTTGGATCAGTTGTCCCATCACAAGACCTTAGAGCGTGGCTTTGCGATGGTGCAGGCCGCCGATGGATCGGTTATCAGCCGCGCTGGCCAGCTGCCCGCCGCCATCCCCGTTGCGGCACGGGTGATGTTTGCCGATGGCCAGGTTGCCGCTCTGCTGAACCCATCGGATACAGGCGATGGCGCAAACGCTGCCCCCGCCCGATTGTCGCCAGGGCATCAAGCCCGTCGGCCAAAAATCTCTGCCGCCGCCAAACCATCCACCCCCTCCACCCCCGATTTGTTTGGTAATTAGGGTGTGAATTTTCTGGTCGCCTTTTCTTTAACCAATTGACAACCACCGCCGTGGCAGATTCGATTAGGGCTGTTCAACCCACCCCCTATCGCAATCGCCACAGAATTGGATACGCGGCATGGCCTATCACCCCTTTTTTCGCTTAGACCACTTCACCCTGCGCCCACCCAAATCGCGGGAGGAGGTGGCTTTGCTGAACAATATATCCAGAAATATTTATAATGAGGTCAGTTGGCCTCTGGAAATTTTTAGCGACTGGTTGGATAAATTTGCTCATGGAGCACTTATGCTATTTCAAGATGACGATTTTATCGGGTGTTTTGATATGTGGCCGCTGACGGCGGATGATCTGAATGCGATAGCGACCAATGGTATTGAGGAATCGGCGGTGCGCCCCGTCACCCTCAGCCAGGTGTTGAACCAGGGCGGCCACCAACATTGGTATATTACCGGCATCTTTTTGCTGCCTGCCCACCGCGATCATGCGGCGCGGCGAAGTTTTTCGCAGTTGATTTGCATGGCGTTGAACAACTTGGCCGACAGCGGCCTTATCCGCTTCCCTGCTCAGGTTTGCGCGGTAGGGTACAGCAGGGAGGGGCAACGATTGCTGGAGCATTTAGGGCTGCAGGTTGATCCCGCCGCCA
>CAISOG010000226.1 GCA_903887035.1 uncultured Holosporaceae bacterium
ATTGAGGGTGGAAAAGATCCTTATATGTTTACTCATGAAACTTCTGGTATAAACGATCAAATTGATGCTGCTTTTGGAATTGCGCCAGAGTACGTTTTAGAAAGCATCAAATTACGCCAGCGCAATCCGCGATAGAAACCATCTATTGCCAAACTTTCCTCAGGCCACCCCACCCTATTTCGGATGTGGAAACGCCATTTCCTCGGGCTTGACGGCGGCGTCGAACTGTTCGGCGGTTAGCAGGTTGAGGTCGAGGGCGGCTTGTTTCAGGCTCAGGTTTTCCTTAAAGGCTTTTTTGACCACGGCGGCGGCGTTGTCATAGCCGATAATCGGGTTAAGGGCTGTCGCCAAAATCAAGGAGTTATGCAGGTATTCTTGAAGCTGTTCCTTAACCGGTTCAATCCCCACCACGCAATTGTCGGCAAAGCTGCGGCAGGCGTCGGCCAGCAGTTTGGTTGATTGCAGCACGCTGTAGATCATCACGGGCTTAAAGACGTTCAGCTGCAAAAAGCCGCCGCTGCCGGCCACCGTCACCGTCACATGGTTGCCCATCACCTGGGCGCAGACCATGGTCATCGCCTCAGCCTGCGTCGGATTGACCTTACCCGGCATGATGGAGGATCCCGGCTCATTCTCTGGCAAATGCAACTCACCCAGGCCGCATCGAGGGCCCGAAGCCAGCCAGCGGATGTCGTTGGCAATCTTGAACAGCTGGTTGGCCAGCAGGTTCAGGCCGCCCGACAGCGCGACCAGCGCGTCATGACTGGCCAGCGCCGCAAATTTGTTGGGCGCGCTGGTAAAGGGTAGGCCAGTTAGCTCAGCCAATTTGGCCGCCACCGCCTCCCCAAACCCTGGCTTAGCGTTCAGGCCTGTGCCCAGGGCTGTTCCCCCCTGCGCCAATGGATACAGCTCCGGCAAGGCCGCCTGCAATTGCCGCTCCGCCATTTCCAGCTGGGCGACAAAGGCCGAAAACTCCTGCCCCAGGCTCATCGGCACCGCATCCTGCAGGTGGGTGCGGCCAATTTTGCACAGTTTCATCCAGGCGTTGGCCTTGTCCGCAAAGGCATTCTTAAGGTGCGCCACCGCGGGCAACAATTCCTGCACCACCGCCGTTACCGCCGCCACATGCATCGCGGTTGGAAAGCAATCGTTGGAGGATTGGCCATAGTTGACATGATCATTGGGGTGAACGGGTTTTTTCTGACCACGCGGCGCGCCCAACAGCTCATTGGCGCGGTTGGCCACCACCTCATTCAGATTCATGTTGGTCTGGGTACCACTGCCCGTTTGCCAAACCACCAGAGGGAATTGGTCGTCCAAACGCCCCTCCCCCACCTCACCCGCGGCCTGGGCAATCGCGCCCGCAATTTCGGTTGGCAGGGCGCCCATCTGTTGATTCACCAGTGCGCATGCCTGTTTGACCAGGCCAAAGGCGTGGATAAGGGGCAGTGGCATCCTTTCCCCCCCAATCACAAAATTGCGGCGGGATCGTTCGGTCTGCGCGCCCCAATAGCAATCGGCGGGAACCTGTACATCGCCCATGCTGTCGGTTTCGGTGCGGGTGGTGATGGATTTGGAGATGGGCTGGGCGTTGCTTAAGGTCACGGCGGGCGACTCCTCAATTTCGGATAAGGGGGGTGCATAAGCCAGGATATTTTCACGGAACTTGCCGCAGGGCAAGCGGGCTGAACTAAGGTGTGCGCCAAGCTTAGCTAGGGCTTTCCTCACCCCTTTTTTGCTTGCGGAAGGAATCCAGCGAGATCACCTGCCCCGATTCTGCTGGGGCAGCTTTTTTGGATTTTGCTCCGGTCTTTTTGGTGGTGGGTGCAACATCCCCCTCCCCGTTTTTGGCATCCTCACGGCTGCGCGCGGCGGCGATGGTGTGAAATTGCAGGCCGAATTTGACCGCGGGATCGGCAAAGGCTGTAATGGCGTGATAGGGCACGATCAACCGTTGCTGCACCGAATTAAAGCTTAAGGTCACCTCAAACAAATCCTTCTTCACCTGCAAATCCCAATATTGGTGTTGCAGCACGATCGTCATCTCCTCAGGATAATTGCCTTTCAGCGCGTCGGGGATAATCACCCCCTCCTCATCCGTGCGGAAGCTGATGTAAAAATGGTGATCGTCTTTCAGTCCATGTTCATTGGCGTGTTTTAACGCCTCGTGAACCACCCCACGCAGGGCTTTTTCAACCATAAGATCATAGCGGAGATAGGCTGTCATAGGCTTTTTTTTACATTATGGGTTGTCAGAAAGGATGAAACGAAAAGTTCCTAAAGCTATTTTGACTGTTGGGTGGTTAACAGCCTATTAACAGCGGCGATGGTTGCAGTTAAGCGGATAGAAGGCCAAACGGCAAGGGGGTCAATTGCCCCCTTGAACAGTATGGCGGCGGGTTTTAGATTAACACTATTCCTTATTGACCGTGAAGCCAGAAAGGCTGCCTCCTCCTTTGTCCCTAGTGTCTCCCTTGTCCCCTGCCCCCCTGCCATCGCTTGCAGAGCTGCCCCCCGTGCGTGGCCGTTATCAATTCGATGTGCCGTTAGCGCCGCTAAGCTGGTTTCGGGTGGGTGGCAAGGCCGATGTGGTGTTTAAGCCGGCAGACCCGTTGGATCTGGCGCAATTTATGGCGGAAAGGCCGCCCGATCTGCCCCTTACCATTTTGGGGGCAACCTCTAACCTGTTAATTCGGGATGGGGGGATTCGTGGGGTGGTTATCCGCCTGGGGCGTGGCTTTGCCGAAGTGGTGCGGGACGGGCGGGATG
>CAISOG010000227.1 GCA_903887035.1 uncultured Holosporaceae bacterium
AACTGACGACCTTCAGGTTATGAGCCTGACGAGCTACCGGGCTGCTCCACCCCGCGTTAACCGATTCCCTGACGTTTTTGGCACAGATGCCAGCCAGGCGAACTATGGCTTATAGCCCAGCACTGGCCTGCTGACAAGCAAAATCTACCAACTGGCTGTGCTTGCCCTTTTGCTTGGCTGGTTTTTTGGCTAGATTACTGTTGCAGGATGTGCCCTTAAGAAGGGTGGAGTCGCCCACGGGCATCAAAAAAAATCATTGAGAAAACAAATTGTCATGAAAATTGCGGTGGTTGGCACGGGCTATGTGGGATTATCCAACGCCATTTTGTTGGCCAGGCATCATCAGGTGGTGGCCTTAGACATTGTGCCCACCAAGGTGGAGATGTTGAACCGCCGCCAATCGCCGATTAGTGATCCCGAAATTGAGGAATATTTGGCGCATCAGTCGTTAAATTTGCGGGCGACGCAGGACAAAGCAGAGGCCTATAGCGGGGCGGACTTTGTGATTATTGCCACCCCCACCGATTATGACCCTGACACCAATTCGTTTAATACCCAATCGGTTGAGGCCGTCATTCGTGACGTCATGGCCATCAATCCCCAGGCGGTGATGGTAATCAAATCCACCGTTCCGGTGGGCTTTACGGTCAAGATGCGGGAGAGGTTGCAATGCCCCAACCTGATTTTTTCGCCAGAGTTCCTGCGGGAGGGGCGAGCGCTGCACGACAACCTGTACCCATCGCGCATTGTGGTGGGGGAGCGGTCAACGCGGGCACAGACCTTTGCCCAGCTGTTGCAGGATGGTGCGCTGAAGGTTGATGTGCCCGTGCTGCTGACCGATGCGACGGAGGCGGAGGCGATTAAGCTGTTCGCCAACACCTATCTGGCCATGCGGGTAGCCTATTTTAATGAGCTGGACAGCTATGCCGCCAGCCACGGCCTGGACACCCGCCAGATTATTGAGGGGGTCGGGTTGGATCCTCGTATCGGCAATCACTACAACAACCCCTCCTTTGGTTATGGCGGCTATTGCCTGCCCAAGGATACCAAACAGCTGTTGGCCAATTACGATGATGTGCCGCAAAGCCTGATCCGCGCGGTGGTGGAGGCCAATGCTACCCGCAAAGACTTTATCGCCAACAGCATCCTGCGCCTGAACCCCCAGGTGGTGGGGATTTATCGGCTGATTATGAAAAGCGGGGCGGATAACATCCGCACCTCAAGCATTCAGGGGATTATGAAGCGGATTAAGGCTAAGGGCATACCCGTCATCGTCTATGAGCCGATGGTGCAGGATCCCAGCTTTTTCCATTCGCCCGTTATTACCGATTTGGCCAGTTTTAAGCAGCAGGCGTCGGTGATTGTTGCCAACCGCCTGACCGCGGAGCTAGACGATGTGCGGGATAAGGTCTATACCCGCGATTTGTTTGGCGGGGATTAAGTGGCGGCTGTTGGGATAAGAAGATGGGGGATAAATTGATGAATGGTTTAGACTGTCTGAGGTGCGACAAATGACCGCTAAGCGCGTGATGGATCTGGCAGTGGCGGGGGTGGCGGCTGTGTTGCTGGTCATTCCCTTTGTGCTGACGGCGCTGGCGGTCGCGATAACCTCCCCCGGGCCCGTGCTGTATTGGTCGGATAGGGTGGGGCGCAACAACCAACTGTTCAGCATGCCAAAGTTTCGCAGCATGCGGGTGGATACACCGGCGGTGGCCACCCATTTGCTAAGCGATCCTGCCCATTATTTAACCCCCATTGGCGCGTTTTTGCGCAAATCCAGCCTGGATGAATTGCCGCAGTTGTGGAGCATTCTTAAGGGGAATATGAGCCTGGTTGGCCCCCGCCCCGCCCTGTTTAACCAGGATGATTTGGTGGCGCTGCGTACCAGCTGTGGCGTGCATGAGCTGGTTCCAGGCCTGACCGGCTGGGCGCAAGTGAATGGGCGGGATGAGCTGCCTATTCCCGAAAAGGTCAAATGGGATGCCGAATATTTGCAGAAACGATCATTAGGCTTTGATCTGAAGATTTTGTGGCTAACCTTTGTTAAGGTGTTGCGTAGCGATGGAGTGTCCCACTGATGCCCAAATCCACAACGAAATCCACCAAGTCGGCGTCGGGGCATTCCGGCGCGCGCTTAATGCGCCGTCTGATCCGTATGAATCGCCTGGGTAAACAGGCGGTGTTGTTGGCGGTCGATACGGTCTGTTTGATCATGGCCGTCTGGTTAGCCTATAGCATCCGCCTGGGAACCTGGTTTGTGCCCAACAACGCACAGGTCTTTTTGATGCTGGCCGCCCCCGTGCTGGCCGTTCCTGTTTTTGTTAAGGTCGGGCTGTACCGTTCGGTCATTCGCTATGTCGGGGAACAGGCGTTGTGGACGGTGGTGAAGGCCATGTTCCTGGCGGGGGTGATGTGGCTTGGCTTGGCCTTTATGACGCAGATGACAGGGGTGCAGGGGGTGCCGCGTACCGTGCCCGTGCTGTACGCGATTGTGGGAACGATTTTAATCGCGGGTACACGCTTTACGGCGCGCTGGCTATTGTGGCTGCCAATACGGCAGCGCTTTAATGGGCGGCAGGTGTTGATCTATGGCGCGGGTGTTGCAGGGCGGCAGCTGGCGGCCTCCCTAAAGCAGGGGCGGGATATGTTGCCGATCGGCTTTTTGGATGATGATCTGGAACTGCACGGTAAGGATGTGGATGGCTTGCGGGTCTATGAGCCTGGCCAATTACCCATGCTAATCGACCGTTTCGATATTCACGACGTCATTGTCACCCTGCCGTCGGTGTCGAACGCCCGCCGTCGGGAGGTGGTGTTGTTTTTGGAAGGTTTTCCCGTTCGGGTGCGAATTTTGCCTGCCATGGCCGATATTGCCAGCGGTCGCCACCTGGTCAACATGGTGCGGGAGGTGGATATCGGCGACTTGTTAGGGCGGGATGCGGTGGCGGCTGACCCACTCATGCTGAAACGCTGTATCGCGGGCAAGGTGGTGATGGTGACGGGGGCTGGCGGGTCGATCGGGTCGGAGCTGTGTCGGCAGATTGCCGCAATTGGCCCCGCCCGCCTGCTGCTGTTGGAAGCCAGTGAGCATGGCCTGTACCAAATCGATCGGCATCTGCGCACCCTGACTGACTGTCCGATTATCCCCTGCCTGGGTTCGGTTGAGGATGCGGGTCTGGTGACAAGGCTGATGGCCGAACATCAGGTGCAAACCATCTACCACGCCGCCGCCTATAAACATGTGCCGTTGGTGGAGATTAATGTGATGCAGGGGGTGCGCAACAACATTGTCGGCACAATGGTGGTGGCACAGGCGGCCTTTGACGCGGGCGTGGAAAGCTTTGTGCTGATTTCCAGTGATAAAGCCGTGCGCCCCACCAATGTCATGGGCGCCACCAAACGATGGGCAGAGTTGGTGATTCAGGATTATGCCTGGCGCGCGCGTGAGGCTAAGCGTGGGCAATGTTTCTGCGCGGTGCGTTTTGGCAATGTGCTGGGATCATCGGGGTCGGTTATCCCGCTGTTTAAGGAACAGATTGCCCATGGCGGCCCTATAACCGTTACGCACCCAGATGTCACCCGCTATTTCATGTCGATTCATGAAGCGGTTGAGCTGGTGATTCAGGCTGGCGGCCTGGCCAACGGGGGTGAGGTGTTTTTGTTGGATATGGGGGAGTCGGTGAAAATTATCGATCTGGCGCGTAACATGATCCGTCTGGCGGGGCATTCGGTGCGGGATGAGGCCAGCCCCGATGGCGATATTGCGATTGAGATTGTTGGGATGCGCCCTGGCGAAAAATTGTATGAGGAGCTGTTAATCGCTGACAGCAACGCCGAAGCGACCGCCTATCCCAAAATCATGAAGGCCAAGGAACCGTGTCTATCCGCAACCGTGCTGGCGGGTTTGATTGATCGGTTAAGGCAATCAATGGCGGCAGGGGATGAGGCGGCGGTGCGCTCTATCCTGATGGCGGTGGCCAACAGCGGCTCACCCAAACAGCAGCAGGTTGATGCGGCGTAACGACTGCTTGCTTTTCCCAGAAGGCTGTGAAGCGCCAAAATGGCGTGTTAGCAAGAAAGTAACCATAAAACCTTAAAATTAACTGGACTTGTAACCGCAACTGATTAATTTAAATGGGTAGTTCATCTTCTTCACCAGCTCTTGAAAAAACCATGGTCGAGACAGCCACATCCCAAGAACCGACGATGGAAGAAATTCTTGAGTCTATTCGTAAGATCATCTCTGAGGAGGATGATCCGGCTGCCGCTGAGCAAGCTGTCGCCCCCGCCCCTGCTGCTGAGGAAGAGGTGTTGGAACTGGTGGATTTGATCGAGGAAGAAGAGGAAGAGGTGGAGGAAGAATTGCCGCCGCCCGCTGCTGCTGAAGAAGAGCTGGAAGAGGAGGAGGATTCCTCGGTTGCCGATGCCCCTGTTGTGGAGCAGGCGGAACCCCCGACCATGCCGTTTTTGGCTGATGATGACGATGAAGAGCTTATCAAGCTGGTGTCTGAGCGTACCACTGATGCGGGGGTGGCCGCCTTTACCGATTTGGCGCGCGCTGTGCATGGCCCCTGGCCATTGGGGGATGAGGACAAAACTGTTGAGGGTATGGTGTTGGCGTTGTTAAAGCCATTGTTAAAAGAATGGCTGGATCTGCATCTGCCCGGACTGGTTGAGGAATTGGTGCGCCATGAGATTGAACGGATGGTTCGCCGCGCCCGCCCCGATATTTTTAAGAAATAGCTTTCCAGCGCTCTGCCCTATTGCCGCTTCTCTGCTGTCATTTCCACAAAGGTGGAAATATAAGCCCCTGTCGTCAGTCATTCTGGCCGTACCATCGCATGGATCCCCCGCCTTTGCGGAGGATGACAATCTGTGATGTTGGTACAGCCAGCCTCTTTCTGCCGCCATTCGTAACCCCGCCCCCTGTCTTTTCGAACACGATAAACGATTCACAAACGCGGGGGGAGGCGGTAGAACAGGGGGAGTGTTATCAAAAACCTGTTATCAAAAACTCGTGAGGTGCCCCCATGACCCTGTTGCAACAAACCCTGCATCTTCCACCCGCCCCCGCCCCCCAATTGAATTGGCAGGCGTTGTTGGCCAAGACCCCCGCTGGCTTGGCGCGGGTGCGGCAGGCCTATGGCGATGGCAGCCTGCCGTTGCTGCGTCTGCCCGAACGGCAGGATGATTTGGCGGCTGCCGCTTCAGTGGCGGCACGGTTAGCGCAATATCCCTTTTTGCTGGTGTTGGGCACGGGCGGATCCTCCCTGGGCGGGCAGACGCTGTACGCCCTGGCCGATGCGGGCTTTGGCAATCGGGTGGCTGGCCGTCCACAGCTGTATTTTATGGACAATGTCGATCCCCATAGCTTTGCCCAGTTGCGGGCGCAGGTGCCGTTGGAGCAGGCGGGCATCCTGGCCATTTCCAAGTCGGGGGGCACGGCGGAGACTCTGATGCAGCTGCTGACCCTGCAACAAATGGCGAACATAAGCGCGGCGCAGGTGGCGGTGGTGACGGAGCCTGCCAAAACAGGGGCGCCTGCTGGTGGCGGCGATAACCCGCTGCGGGCATTGGCCAACAGCTGCGGCTATGAGGTGCTGGAGCATGACCCGCTGGTCGGTGGGCGGTTTAGCGTGCTGTCAATCGTTGGGCTGCTGCCCGCCATGATTGCGGGGCTGGACGCGGCGGCGGTGCGGCGTGGCGCGGCCAGTGTGTTGCAGCCAGCCTTGTCCGCCAACATCGCGCCAGAGTCGATTGCCAGCGCGATTGGGGCGTCGGTCAGCGTCGCCGCGTTGCAGGCAGGCCTGCCGATGCAGGTGGTGATGCCCTATCGCGACAACCTGCGCAGCTTGGGGCAATGGCACCGCCAGTTGTGGGCGGAAAGTGTCGGTAAGGATGGGGTGGGCAGCACGCCGATTCCCGCGCTGGGCACGGTGGATCAGCATAGCCAGTTGCAGCTGTATCTGGATGGCCCCGACGACAAATTCTACACCCTGATTACCGCGCCAACCGATCTGGCCGGCCTGCCCAAACTGCCTGGCACGCTGAACGATAGCCGCCTAGCCTATCTGCAGGGGCACGGCATGGGCGAACTGCTGACCGCGATGCAGGAGGCGACGATCAGCACCCTGCAGGCTAAGCAACGGCCGCTGCGCCGCCTGGCCATTCCGTGCGTGGATGAGCAGGTGTTGGGGGCGTTGTTCATGCACTTTATGTTGGAAACCATGCTGGCCGCCGATCTGTTGGGCGTGAACGCCTTTGACCAGCCGGCGGTGGAGGATGGTAAGCATCTGGCGCGGCAAAACTTGGCCAGCATGGCGGCCTAGGGCGGGTTGATGGCGGTATTTTCTGATGCCCTAAATCCCAATAACCAGGCGACACCCATCATTCGGCGGTTGCCCGAAACGCTGGTCAACCAGATTGCCGCGGGGGAGGTGGTGGAGCGACCCGCCGCGGTGGTGAAGGAGCTGGTGGAAAATGCCCTGGACGCGGGGGCAACCACCCTGACCATTCGGATTGCCCAGGGCGGGTTGAGCCTGATTGAGGTGGCCGATGATGGTTGCGGCATGTCGGGGGCGGTGCTGGACAGCGCGGGGGGGGTATCGCCCCTGATGCTGGCGTTGGAGCGGCACGCCACCAGCAAGCTGACCGACGACAACCTAAGCCGTATTGCTAGCCACGGCTTTCGGGGGGAAGCCCTGCCCGCGATTGCGGCGGTCAGCCGCCTTAGCCTGCTTAGTCGTGCCGCCAGTGATGCCCATGGCTGGCTGTTGCAGCTGGAGGGGGGGCGGTGGATAACCCCTCAACCGCAACCCGCCGTGCGGGAGGTTGGCACCACCGTAACCGTCCGCGACCTGTTTTTCGCCACGCCCGCCCGCCTGAAATTTCAGCGTAGCCCCGCCTATGAGGCCGAGCAGGTCATCGACTGGGTTAAGCGGTTGGCGCTGGCCAATCCCGATGTCGGGCTGCGGCTTAGTATCGATGATCGTTGGCTGTTGGAACTGCCCGCCGATCAAAGCCCTGACCAGCGGGTGCGGGCACTGCTGGGCGTGGCGGTGGCCGACAATTTGCTGCCTGTGGCGTTAAGCCATGGCGATAGCCGCATTATTGGCTGGGCGGGATTGCCCACCTTTCACCGCGCTACCGCCAGCCTGCAATGGCTGTATGTCAACGGGCGGGTGGTTAAGGATCGCCAGCTGCAGGGGGTATTGCGGGCAGCCTATCACGATGTGATGCCGCCGCGCCGCCATGCCGTTGTGCTGCTAAACCTGCAGCTGCCGTTGGAGGCGGTGGATGTGAATGTGCACCCCGCCAAGACTGAGGTGCGCTTTGCCGATGCGGACGCTGCCCGCCGCCTGATCATTGTCGGGTTGCGGCAGGCGATCGCGGAGGGGGGGCAGCGGGCGGCGGCCACGGTGGCTAGTGATATTCGGGCAACGCGGGTGGAATGGCCGCAGCAGGGCTCTGGCATGGTTGCGGATAGTGATGTCGCGGATTCTGGTTCCGCCTTAGGCGGCGGGGCAGGAGCAGGGGCAGGGGGCGACTCCCGCTACGACTCCCGCTACGCTCTGGGGTTGGGTCGTCTGCAATCTGGCCGATTCCCTGTTGGGTCGGCGGGGGGTGCTGGTAGCGGGCGGCAGGGTAGCCTGCGGCTGGGGCAACCGCTTAGCGAACAGTGGGGGGAGCAGCGGCGGGCGGCATCGCCTGGTGCAGGTCAGCAAGAGGCGACGGGCTATCCCGCGGATCAGGAACCCGCGCCAGACCATAACATTGATTGCAACACTGACCATAACACTGACTATCTCTTGGGGCACGCCCGCGCCCAGCTGCACAACACTTATATTTTGGCGCAAACCGCCGATGGTTTGGTGCTGATTGATCAGCATGCCGCCCATGAGCGGTTGGTGTATGAACAGCTGCGGGCGCAGATGCAGGCGGATGGGGCTGCGGCGGCGGTTACCAGCCAGGCGTTGTTGGTGCCGGTGATCGTTGATCTGCCGCCCGCGCAGTTGGCGGCGATGCTGGCGGCGGCTGACAGTCTGATTCAATTCGGGCTGCGGGTGGAGGCTTTTGGCCAGGGCGCGGTGGTGGTGCGCGAAATTCCCAGCGTGTTGGGCGCGGCGGAGGTAGCGGCGGTGGTCGCGGATCTGGCGGAGGAGTTGGTGGCGGAGGGGGCGGCGCTAAGCCTGGTGGAGCGGCAACATCACCGCCTGGCCACCCTGGCCTGTCATCACAGCGTGCGCGCTGGTCGCCGCCTGAGTCTGGAGGAGATGAACGCCCTGCTGCGGCAGATGGAGGCAACGCCAAACAGCGGCCAATGCAACCACGGGCGGCCAACCCATATCAAATTAACGCTGGCGGAGTTGGAGCGGTTGTTTGAGCGGGCGTAATCTGCTAAACCAGCAGCTCGTTACACCCCTTTTTCGATACAACCCTGATGCCCCTTAGTTCTTCCCATTCAAAATCGACCGCCACCCGCCCATCCACGCCATGGAACCCGCAAAGTTGGCAGCAATTCCCCCTGCGCCAGGTACCAACCTATCCCGATCCCGCCCAGCTGGCGGCGGTGAAGCAGCGGTTGACCAACTATCCGCCGTTGGTGTTCGCGGGGGAGGCACGGCGGTTGGAGGCTGAGTTGGCGCGGGCGGCGGCGGGGCAGGCCTTTGTGCTGCAGGGCGGCGATTGCGCCGAAAGCTTTGCCGAATTTCATCCGCGCCATATCCGTGACAATTTTCGCGTGCTGCTGCAAATGGCGATTATTCTGACCTTTGCGGGGGCTTGCCCGATTGTAAAGTTGGGGCGAATCGCGGGGCAGTTTGCCAAACCGCGTAGTGAGCCTGACGAAACCATCGATGGCGTCACCCTGCCCAGCTATCGCGGCGATATTATCAACGGCATTGAGTTTACGAAAGAAGCGCGGACAGCCGATCCCGAACGGTTGCTGCAAAGCTATAACCAATCGGCGGCTACCCTGAATCTGTTGCGCGCCTTTGCCCAGGGTGGCTATGCCGATTTGCACCGCGTCCATGGTTGGACACTGGATTTTGTTAACACGGGCAGCGGTTCCAGCATTGCCGAAAAATACAGCCAGCTGGCTGACCGTATCGGCGAATGTTTGGACTTTATGGCGGCTTGCGGCCTGACCAGTGAGACCACGCCGCAGCTGGCTGAAACCAGCTTTTATACCAGTCATGAGGCGCTTTTGTTGGATTATGAGGAGGGGTTGACCCGCGTCGATTCCCTGACCGATGATTGGTACGACTGCTCCGCCCACTTTTTGTGGATTGGGGAGCGCACCCGCCAGCTGGATGGGGCGCATGTGGAGTTTTGCCGCGGCATCAAAAACCCGATTGGGGTAAAGGTGGGGCCCAGCATGGATCCGGATGAGCTGATTCGCCTGATTGACGTGCTGAACCCCGCCAACAAGCCTGGCCGTTTGACCCTGATTAGTCGGATGGGCGCCGATAAGGTGGCCGCTGGCCTGCCCCCCCTATTGCGGCGGGTGAAGGCTGAGGGGCGGCAGGTGGTGTGGCTGTGTGACGCCATGCATGGCAACACGTTTAAGGCGGCCAGCGGTATAAAAACCCGCGACCTGGCTAAGGTGCTGCTGGAAATTGAGCGGTTTTTTGCGGCGCATCTGGCTGAGGGAACTCATGCGGGCGGGGTGCATGTTGAGCTGACGGGTAAGGATGTCACCGAATGTTTGGGCGGCCCCCAGGCGATTAGTGAGGCGCAGTTGTCGGATCGTTACGACACCCACTGTGACCCCCGCCTGAACGCCAGTCAGGGTTTGGAGCTGGCCTTTCGGGTGGCCGATATGCTAAAGCAGCATCGTCGCGCTCTGCAAGGTAACGAGGCGACGGCGTAGCGCGTTTGGATAGAAAGATAGGATGCAGGCGATGGCAAAAGGATTGATAATTGCCTTGGCGCAAACCAACCCGCATGTCGGGCATTTGGCGCATAACCTGGCCATGATTGATCAGCGCTATCACGCCGCCGCCCAGCAAAAGGTGGATTTGGTGGTGTTTTCCGAGCTGGTAATCTGTGGCTATCCCCCCGATGATTTGGTACTGAACCCCGCCTTTGTTGCCGCCTGTCGCCAGGGGGTTGAGCAGTTGGCGGCCATCACCCGTGGTCAATCCACTGGCATGATTGTTGGGGCACCCTGGATGGATCATGACCGCCTGTACAACGCCGCCCTGTTGTTGGCGGATGGAGAGGTGCAGGCCACCTATTACAAACAGGAACTGCCCAACTATGGCGTCTTTGACGAAAAACGCTTGTTCAGCCCTGGCCAACAGGCTGAGCCTATAATGTTCCGCGGCCATCGCCTGGGGCTGATGATCTGTGAGGATATGTGGTACCCAACGGTTGGTCATGAGTTGGCGCAGCAGGGGGCAGAACTGCTAATCTGTATCAACGGCTCCCCCTTTGAGGAGGATAAGCTGACGGAGCGGTTGCATATGTCTAAGGCGCAGACCATGAGCAACGATTTGGCGCTGATTTATGTTAACCAGGTCGGTGGGCAGGATGAGTTGGTGTTCGATGGTCGCAGCTTTGTGATGACCATGATGGGAGAGCAGCAGGTGACTTTAGCCCCCTGGGCAGAGGATTTGGTGTTAACCCATTGGCGCACCCAACCGGGTAGCAAAAATGCCGTCAGCACCCACGGCAAATTGGTGTGCAATGATCCGCCACGCTTAATTGATAAAGCCGAAACCCTGACCGATTTTTATCAGGCGTTGGTGTTGGGATTGCGCGACTATGCCCACAAAAATGGCTTTGATAAGGGGGTGTTAATCGGCCTGTCGGGCGGGATTGATTCCGCCCTGACCGCGGCGATTGCGGTTGATGCGCTGGGGCGGGCGGCGGTTCACGGCGTGTTCATGCCATCACCCTATACCGCCCAACAAAGCTATGACGATGTGGCGGATCTGGTCAAAACCCTGGGCATTCAATTGGATACCATTTCGATTTCGCCCGCTATCCGCACCTTTGCCAACATGTTGGATGGGATTTTTAGCCGCGATGGCGACGATTTTTCTGGCCAGGGCGATGTGACCGAGGAAAATATTCAGTCGCGGGTGCGTGGCATGCTGTTGATGGCCATGTCCAACAAATATGGCCGTTTGGTGCTGTCGACAGGCAACAAATCGGAAATGTCGGTTGGCTATGCCACCCTGTATGGCGATATGTGCGGCGGCTATGCCCTGCTTAAGGATTTGTACAAAACGACGGTTTATGAATTGGCGCGCTGGCGCAACAACCATTATCTTAGGCATTTTCAGGGGCCTGCCGGCATGGTCATCAGCGATGCCATCCTGCAACGGGCACCCACCGCCGAATTGCGCCCCAACCAGACTGACCAAGACAAGTTGCCCCCCTATGATCAGCTAGACGCCATCCTGCGCGGCCTGATTGAACAATCGTCTAGCGTCGATCAGCTGGTGGCGGGTACAGGGATGCAAAGCGGTCAGCCGCGCCCGTTGGTGCAAAAGGTGCGGCGCTGGCTAGACCTGGCCGAATACAAACGCCGTCAGGCACCGCCAGGGGTCAAGCTGACCAGCAAGGCCTTTGGCCGCGACCGCCGCTATCCCATCACCAACGGCTGGGAGGGGTAGGGGGATTTGGACTTATCGCCCTCTCACAATAAGATTTGTGAATGCCTCAAGTGGCGATGGAGCAGTATTGTTGTTACCAGTTTGGCCTTTTGCAATTACAGTGTCATTAGGATGCGGATTTGCTTTTGCATCCAATGTTTGTAGAATTTCTGCTGGGTTTATTGGCGCATTAGGAAGGCCAGGCAAGCCATATTTTGCAATGCGGCCTTCGGCCTGTCTGCGATTGGTTAGACCTAGTATAGGTTCTAATATGCCATTAACAATGCCTTTGTTGTATAAAGCCAAAATCACTTCTGAAGCTGCTTTGTAATTTCCTTGTTTAAGCTGGCCACTAAGACGATCCCCAAAGCTACCAACATTGTAGGCTAAAGAGGTAAGGGCGACCAGCTGACCAGGCATCATTGGTACTTGGGGGTTGCTTTGCTCTAAGACGGTTCGCATCGCCGTGATGGTGTCTTCTCTTAGCCATTGTTCACATATTATGTTGGGAATTCCATTTAGATGTTGAGAATTTAGATCATCAGCCTGATTTTGATTAAGAAGTCTTCCATAGCAAGCAGTAGGGTTGCCAGTTGCATCTGTGTATATTGCAAGGTTTCCAGGTTTTCCTCCTGGTTCTGAACCTTCAAATTGTTTTATGACGTGGGCTGTTGCTGCAACAAGATTTGTAGGCGTTAAAGTTGTTTGTTTATGAAAACTATGCGTAGAAAAGGATGCTGTTGGGGTAGCCATGACAATTGGAGCAAAAAAAAGCCGCTAATTGCGCTCCAATCCCGCCTACAGCTTTAAAAAATTTATCAGGCTTGCTCATAACGAAAAAAAAATCTAAAGTTATTAACTATTTATTAGTAAATCATAGATTTTTTGCAGGCATGTTGCAAGCCTTTTTACAAAAGGCGGACGGGTTTTGGTATTAACCGTTAAAATAGCGGGCAAAAACCTTTCAGCCCTGGCCAAAAAAGCCCCTTACAGTGTGCCCAGGGCTTGATAAACCCGCGTCCAAAGGCGGGTGGATTGGGCGGTGGCGTCGGCCTGCGCGCTTTGGGTTTCATACAGGCGGCGTTGGGCGTCCAACACCTCCATAAAACCGTTCAGGCCACGGCGATAGCGCTGTTGCGCCAATTCCAGATTCAGTTGGTTGCTGGCCACCGCCTGTTCCAGGGTTTGGCGCCGCTGATCCTCCTGCAAAAATGCGGACAGATTGGTTTCAACCTCGGCCAGGGCGGTCAGCACGGATTGACGATAGCTCAGGTCGGCTTGTTTGGTGCGGGCATCGGCGGCGGCAATCTCGGCATCGGTGCGGCCAAAGGTAAACAGCGGCGCCAACACCGTGCCGCCCAATGACCAGACGTTGCCGGTGATCTGCATCGGGCTGCTGGGGCTGGATTGTTGCAGGCCGAATAGCCCGCTTAGGGTCAGGTCGGGAAATTGCGTGGCTCGGGCGGCATCCCCACGCGCCAGGGCGGCCAGCACCGCCGCCTGCGCCTGCTGAATATCGGGGCGGGCTGCAATAACGCTGGCGGGGGTGTTCAGCATGACATTGCCGCGCGCCTGTGGGATGGGCTGGCCAGCGGGGGGTGGCGGCGAGGCCTGTTGCAGCGTTGATAGACTGCCCGGCGTTTGCCCCAACAGCAGTTCCAGCTGGTGCAAGGCGGCGGTTTCGGCGGCACGGTAAATCGGCAATTGCGCCTGGGTACTGCGCCATTGGCTTTCGGCCTGCGCAACATCCAGTTCGCTCACCAACCCCGCATCCCGACGCGCCTTGGTCAGTTGCCAGCTTTCCTGCTGCGCGGCGATGGTCGCCTGCGCCAACGCCTGTTGCTGCTGCGCGGCACGCAGGTCAACATAGCCGCTGACCAGGCTGGCCACCAGCCGCAAACGAGCATCGCCCAGGGCGGCTTGCGCCGAGGCTTGCTCCGCCTCCGCGGCCTTCAGTTTGGCGCGGTTGCCGCCGAACAGATCCAGCGACCAACTGCCCGTGACCGATTCGGACAGCACATTGGCGGTGGTTTGTGCCTGCTTGCTGCGCGCCGCCCCAAGATTGCCGTTGAGTTGGGGCAGCAGGTTTGCCCCCGCCCCCTGTTGCGCGGCGGTCAGTTCGGCCAGGCGGGCTTCGGCCTTTTGCACATCCAAATTCTGCGCCAACGCTGTCTGCACCAGCTGATTAAGGCCATCATCTTGCAACTGCAACCACCACTGGCTGGCGGATTTATTCGGTTGGGGCTTAGCGGTTTCGCCCGCGGCAGATTCGGTTTTTGCATCAGCGGGCGCGGCTTTATCCGGCGACACCCCCTGCCATGTTTGCGGTACATCAGCCCTGGCGGTGGTCATGGCCGACGATGGCTGGCTATCCCGTAACAGGCCGCACCCCGTCACACTGGCCAGCAGCAGGGGCAGGGCGAACAGGCGGGCATGGCGCCAAAGGCTGTTACGGGAATGATTGGGGGAATTGGTCATCGGGCAACAATGTTGGTTGAGGGGCAGGCGGAGTGAAGCCGTAGCTTTGTTTTTACCCCCAAAGCCCGCCCTTGCCTATTGTTGATTTTTGAGGGTGATTTTTTGGGTTGTTTTTGACGACCGCTTGCGTAAGGGCGGCATCTTATGCACCAATAGGCAATGACCGCAAACCCCTTTCATCCTTTTGGCCATCAATTTCGGGATTCGGCGCTGTTGACCATGGCGTTGACCCACCCGCGTGCCAACAACATCAAAACCGCACGCAACGCTACAGAAGATTATCAGCGGCTGGAGTTTCTGGGCGATCGGGTGGTGGGGCTTAGCGTGGCGGGCTTGCTGTATCGGCAATTTCCGTTAGAGCCTGAGGGCAGTCTGGCTAAGCGGCATGCCATTTTGGTCAGCCGCCCCGTGTTAGCCAATTTGGCGGTGGCGCAGGGGTTGGCCGATCATATCATTGTGGCGGCGGCGGAGCGGGAAGCCCTGGCCGCACAACCATCGGTTTTGGCCAATGTGTTTGAGGCGGTGATTGGGGCGGTGTTTTTGGATGCGGGGTGGGATGTCGCCGACAGGCTGGTGGCGAATCTGATGCGCCCCCTGCTGGCTGAGCAACCGCAC